>JALYNK010000237.1 GCA_030773235.1 Actinomycetota bacterium
GCAGACGGTGTTCGGACGCGGTCAGGCCGGCGCCCGGCTGGTGCTCGTGGGCGAGCAGCCCGGCGACGTCGAGGACCAGAAGGGCCTGCCGTTCGTCGGCCCGGCCGGGCACCTGCTCGTGCGCGCGCTCGACGAGGCCGGCGTCGACCGCAGTGAGGCGTACGTCACCAACGCCGTCAAGCACTTCAAGTTCACCGTCCGCGGCAAGCGACGGATCCACGCCACACCGGACGCGTACGAGGTCGCGGCGTGCCGCCCGTGGCTCCGAGCCGAGATCGCCGTGGTCCGCCCGGAGCTCGTGGTCCTGCTGGGTGCGACCGCGGCGAAGACCGTCTACGGCCCGTCGTTCCGGGTCACCGCCTCGCGCGGGGTGCTGCTCGACTGGCCGACGGCGGAGGGGCCGCAGGCGATGGCCACGGTGCACCCGTCGTCCGTGCTGCGCGCCGACGACAAGGACGCCGCACTCGCCGGGCTGGTCAGCGACCTCCGCGTGGCCGCCGCCGCCCTGCGCTGACGCCGCGGCCTCGGTCCCCGCGATCGCGCAGTTGCGGCACGGGAACACGCCGCCGGCCCGTGCCACATCTGCACGATCAGCGCCGTGGAACGGGTCGAGGCTCACGGGGACAGGCGCTCGACGACCCAACCGGTGTCGGTGCGCCGGTAGCGCAGCCGGTCGTGCAGCCGCGACGGCCGCCCCTGCCAGAACTCCACCGACACCGGAACGATCCGCAGCCCGCCCCAGAACGGCGGGACGGGGACGGGAGCGTTCCGGAAGCGCTCCTCGACCTCGACCGCCCGCCGCTCGAGCTCCGCGCGGTCGGCCAGCACGCTGGACTGCGCCGACGCCCACGCGCCGAGCTGCGACCCCCGCGGCCGCGACCGGAAGTACGCCTCCGTCTCCGCCTCCGACACGGGCTCGACGGCGCCCTCCACGACGACCTGCCGCTCCAGCTCGAGCCACGGGAAGACCAGCGCCGCGCGGGGGTTGGCGGCGACGTCACGGCCCTTGCGGCTGGCGCGGTTCGTGAACACCGTGAAGCCGCGCTCGTCCACGCCCTTGAGGAGCACCGTGCGGGCGCTCGGCACCGCGTCGGCGTCGGCGGTGGCGAGCACGACGGCGTTGGGCTCGAGCAGGCCCGCCGCCTCGGCGAACCAGCGGGAGAACTGCGCCGTCCACGTCGGCGCCAGATCGGCCTCGGACAGCCCCGCGCGGGCGTACTCGCGGCGCAACCCGGCGAGGTCGGCGGGTGTGGCGTCGGGCACCTCGAGAGCCTGCCGCAGTCGACGGGCGGTCGCCGGTCGAGCGGGCACGGCAGAATGCACCCGACCTGGACACCGCGACCACCCGGAGCCCGCACCCCATGGCCGGAGAGACCGTCTTCAAGCCCGGACTCGAGGGCGTCATCGCCTTCGAGTCCGAGATCGCCGAGCCCGACCGCGAGGGCAGCGCGCTCCGCTACCGCGGTGTCGACATCGAGGAGCTCGTCGGCAACGTCTCGTTCGGCAACGTCTGGGGCCTGCTCGTCGACGGCAAGTTCAACCCGGGCCTGCCGCCCGCCGAGCCGTTCCCGCTGCCGGTGCACTCCGGCGACATCCGGGTCGACGTGCAGTCGGCCATCGCCATGCTGGCGCCGTCCTGGGGCCTGCAGCAGATGCTCGACATCGACGAGGCGCAGGTTCGCGACGATCTCGCCCGCATCTCCGTCATGGCGATGTCGTACGTCGCGCAGTCGGCGCGGGGCCTCGGCGTCCCCATGGTGCCGCAGCGCGAGATCGACAAGGCGCGGACCATCGTCGAGCGGTTCATGATCCGCTGGAAGGGCGACCCCGACCCGGCGCACACCAGAGCCGTCGACGCGTACTTCGTCTCCGCCGCGGAGCACGGCATGAACGCCTCGACGTTCACCGCCCGCGTCATCGCCTCCACCGGCGCGGACGCCGCGGCCGCGGTGTCCGGAGCGATCGGTGCACTGTCCGGGCCGCTGCACGGCGGGGCCCCCTCGCGGGTGCTGCACATGCTCGACGAGGTCGAGCGCAGCGGCGACGCGCTGGCGTACGTCAAGGGCGAGCTCGAGGCCGGCAACCGGCTCATGGGCTTCGGCCACCGCGTCTACCGCGCGGAGGACCCGCGCGCCCGCGTGCTGCGCCGCACCGCGAAGGAGCTCGGCAGCCGGCGCTACGAGGTCGCCGAGGCGCTCGAGACCGCCGCGATCGACGAGCTGACCAACCGGTTCCCCGACCGGCCGCTGCGCACCAACGTGGAGTTCTGGTCCGCCGTCGTCCTCGACTTCGCCGAGGTGCCGGCGCACATGTTCACGTCGATGTTCACCTGCGCCCGCACCGCCGGCTGGAGCGCGCACATCCTCGAGCAGAAGCGCCTCAACAAGCTCATCCGGCCGTCCGCTCGTTATGTCGGCCCGGCGCCGCGACCGGTCGGCGAGGTGCTCTCCGGCGAGCTCCCGGCCGGCAACCTCACCTGACCGTGGGCAGCCCCGAGATCCGGATCCCCGCCGAGCTCCTGCCCGTCGACGGGCGGTTCGGCTCGGGGCCCTCGAAGGTGCGTCAGGCGCAGCTCGACGCGCTGGCGGCGACGGGTCGCTCGTACCTGGGCACGTCGCACCGCCAGGCACCCGTCAGGGACCAGGTCCGGCGGCTGCGCGAGGGGCTGCGGGCGCTGTTCGCCCTGCCGGACGGCTACGAGGTGGCGCTCGGCAACGGCGGCGCGACGGCCTTCTGGGACATCGCCTGCTTCGGGCTGATCGAGCGGCGCAGCCAGCACCTGTCGTTCGGGGAGTTCTCCGCGAAGTTCGCCGCCGCCGCGAGTGCCGCGCCGTTCCTCGACGAGCCGTCCGTGATCCACAGCGAGCCGGGCACCCACCCCCGACCGCAGGCGGAGCCCGGCGTCGACCTCTACGCGCTCACGCACAACGAGACGTCGACCGGCGTGATGATGCCGGTCGAGCGGCCCGCGGGCACCGACGCGGGCGCGCTCGTCGCGGTCGACGCGACCAGCGGTGCGGGCGCGCTGCCGGTCGACCCGGCCCAGTTCGACGTCTACTACTTCGCGCCGCAGAAGGTGTTCGCGTCCGACGGCGGGCTGTGGCTGGCGCTGCTGAGCCCGGCGGCGCTCGAGCGCATCGCGCGGATCGCCGCCTCCGGCCGCTGGGTCCCGGCGTCGTACGACCTCGCGGTCGCGCTGGACAACAGCACCAAGGAGCAGACCTACAACACGCCCTCGCTCGCCACGATCTTCCTCATGGCCGAGCAGGTCGAGTGGATCAACGCGCAAGGCGGCCTCGAGTGGGCCGTCGCGCGCGCCCGGGACAGCTCGTCGCGGCTGTACGGCTGGGCGGAGCGCAGCACGTACGCCAGCCCGTTCGTCCGCGACCCGGCGATGCGCAGCGCGGTCGTCGGCACGATCGACCTCGACGCCTCCGTCGACGCGGCGCGGGTGGCGCAGGTGCTGCGGGCCAACGGGGTCGTCGACACCGAGCCGTACCGCAAGCTCGGCCGCAACCAGCTGCGGATCGCGATGTTCCCCGCCGTCGA
>JALYNK010000238.1 GCA_030773235.1 Actinomycetota bacterium
GGCCCCGCTCGCGCCGAGCCCCCGGCACCCGTGGCGGCCGGGGACCCCGCGCCGGTGCCCGTCGGCGTCCCGTCGTGACCCGTCCGCGCGTCCTCGTCGTCGAGGACGACCCGAACATGCGCGGACTGCTGCAGGTGCTGCTCGACACCGAGGGCTACGACGTCGCCACGGCCTCCGACGGCCTCGCCGGCCTGAGCCAGGCCGCGCAGACGGCTCCGCAGCTGATCCTGCTCGACCTCAACATGCCCGACCTCGGCGGGCTGCGGGTGCTCGAGCAGCTGCGCGACGACCCCGGGCTCGCCGGCACGCCCGTGCTCGTCGTCACCGGCCAGGTCGACGCCGTGCCGGTCGTGGCGCGGCTGCTCGGCGACGACTGCGTGCTGCTCAAGCCGTTCGCCGTCGCCGACCTCCTCGAGCGGGTGGAGCAGGTCACTGGCGGTCCCGGTCCGGAGGCCGGTCGGTGACCCGCCACCTGCTCGCCGACGACGACCTCACCGCCGCGGAGCAGTCGGCGGTGCTCGACCTCGCCGCCGACCTCAAGCGCCGCCGGTACGACGGCCCGCGACCGCTCGCCGGCCGGGCTGTCGCCGTGCTGTTCGAGAAGCCCAGCACGCGCACGCGCCTGTCGTTCGAGGTCGGCGTCGCCGAGCTCGGCGGGCAGCCGGTCGTGCTCGACGCGGCCAGCACGCAGCTCGGCCGCGGCGAGACCCTCGAGGACACCGCGCGGGTGCTGAGCCGGTACGTCGCGGCCATCGTCGTGCGCACCCACGGGCAGGAGCGGCTCGAGGCCCTGGCCTCGGCCTCCGCGGTGCCGGTCGTCAACGCGCTCACCGACTCCTACCACCCCTGCCAGGTCCTGGCGGACCTGCAGACCGTCCGCGAGCGCCGCGGCCGCACGGAGGGGCTCGCGCTGGCCTACCTAGGCGACGGCGCCAACAACATGGCCCACAGCCTGCTGCTCGGCGGCGCGCTCGCCGGCATGCACGTCCGGATCGGCGCCCCCGAGGGTCACCTCCCCGACGCGGCCGTGGTCGAGCGGGCCCGCGCCCTCGGTGCCGAGGTGCTCCTGACGACGGACCCGCGCGAGGCGGCCGCGGGCGCGGACGTGCTGACCACCGACGTGTGGGTGTCCATGGGCCAGCGCGACGCGGAACGCCGCCGGGTCGACCTCGCCCCGTACGCCGTCGACGAGGCGGCGGTCACCCTCGCCGCCCCGGACGTCGTCGTACTGCACTGCCTGCCCGCGCACCGCGGCGAGGAGATCAGCCCCGGAGTCCTCGACGGCCCGCGCAGCGCGGTGTGGGACGAGGCGGAGAACCGCCTGCACGCGCAGAAGGCGCTGCTCACCTTCCTGCTGGAGCGGTCGTGACCGCGCAGCTGCGGCTCGCCAAGCCGCTCACCAAGGCCGCGCGGCAGGCCCGCGTCACCGAGCTGCTCGCCACCCGGTCCGTCGGCAGCCAGACCGAGCTCGGGCGGCTGCTCGCCGACGGCGGCGTCACGGTCACGCAGGCCACCCTGAGCCGCGACCTCGACGAGCTCGGCGCCGTCAAGGTGCGCACCCCCGCCGGCATGGCGTACGCGCTCCCGCCGGACGGCGCGCCCCGCGGCGGCACCGCGGAGGACGTCGACGCCCGGCTCGCCCGGCTGCTCGAGGAGCTCCTCGTGTCCGCCGAGCCGGCCGGGACGCTCGTCGTGCTGCGCACCCCGCCCGGCGGCGCCCACCTGCTGGGCTCGGCGCTGGACCGCGCCGGGCTGCCCGAGGTCGCCGGCACCGTCGCCGGCGACGACACCGTCCTGCTCGTCACCCGCGTACCGGCCGGACCACCGGCCGGTCCGCACGTCCCCGACGTCTCCACCGCTCTCGCCGCGCGCCTGCTGGGCCTGGCCGAGGGCCGACCCCTGGGAGGAAGCACATGACCGACCCGCAGAGCGCTCCGCTGTCGACGGGCGCTCGCGAGCGCGTCGTCCTCGCGTACTCCGGCGGCCTCGACACCTCCGTCGCGATCGGCTGGATCGCTGCCGAGACCGGCGCCGAGGTCGTCGCGGTCGCCGCGGACGTCGGCCAGGGCGGCGAGGACCTCGAGACGATCCGGCAGCGCGCGCTCGACTGCGGCGCGGTGGAGGCGGTCGTCGCCGACGTCCGCGACGAGTACGCCGAGCAGTACTGCCTGCCCGCGCTGCAGGCCCACGCCCTCTACATGGGCCGCTACCCCCTCGTGTCGGCGCTGTCGCGTCCGCTGATCGCCAAGCACCTCGTCGCGGCCGCCCGCGAGCACGGCGCCTCGACGGTGGCCCACGGCTGCACCGGCAAGGGCAACGACCAGGTGCGCTTCGAGGTCGGCATCGGCGCGCTCGCCCCCGACCTGCGGGTGCTGGCACCCGTGCGCGACTCCGGCATGACCCGCGACAAGGCGATCGCGTTCGCCGAGGAGCGGGGGCTGCCGATCGACGTCAACAAGAAGTCGCCGTACTCGATCGACCAGAACGTCTGGGGCCGGGCCGTCGAGACCGGCTTCCTCGAGGACCCGTGGAACGGGCCTGTCGAGGACGTGTACGCGTACACGAAGGCGCCGAGCACCGCGACGGAGCCCGACGAGCTCGTCCTCACCTTCCGCGCCGGCGTGCCCGTCGCGGTCGACGGGCGCCCGGTCACGGTGCTGCAGGCGGTCGAGGAGCTCAACCGCCGCGCCGGCGCGCAGGGCGTCGGGCGGCTCGACATGGTCGAGGACCGGCTCGTCGGGATCAAGAGCCGCGAGGTGTACGAGGTCCCCGGCGCCGCGGTGCTGCTCACCGCGCACAAGGAGCTCGAGGACCTCACCGTCGAGCGCGACCTCGCCCGCTTCAAGCGGGGCGTCGAGCAGCGCTGGTCCGAGCTCGTCTACGACGGCCTCTGGTTCTCGCCGCTCAAGCGCGCGCTCGACTCGTTCATCGCCAGCAGCCAGGAGCACGTGTCCGGCGACGTCCGGCTGACCCTGGCGCACGGCACCTGCACGGTCACCGGCCGGCGCAGCGACGAGTCCCTGTACGACTTCGACCTGGCGACCTACGACGCGGGCGACACGTTCGACCAGTCGCTCGCCAAGGGCTTCGTCGAGCTGTGGGGCCTGCCGAGCAAGATCGCCGCCCGTCGC
This sequence comes from Actinomycetota bacterium, assembly GCA_030773235.1. Taxonomy (GTDB): domain Bacteria; phylum Actinomycetota; class Actinomycetes; order Mycobacteriales; family SCTD01; genus JALYNK01. The sequence goes on from JALYNK010000238.1 coordinate 3,132, forward strand.
GACCTGCGCAGCCGGTGAGCGACCGGACCGCCCTGTGGGGCGGCCGGTTCGAGGGCGGCCCCGCGGAGGCGCTCGCGCGGCTGTCGGTGAGCGTCGCCTTCGACTGGCGGCTCGCGCCGTACGACCTCGCCGGCAGCCGGGCGCACGCCCGCGTGCTCGCCCGTGCCGGCCTGCTCGACGACGACGAGCTCGCCCGGATGCTCGGCGCCTTGGACGAGCTCGAGCGCGACGTCGCCTCCGGCGCCTTCACGCCCACCGCCGCGGACGAGGACGTCCACACCGCCCTGGAGCGGGGGCTGCTCGAACGGCTCGGGCCGCTCGGCGGCAAGCTGCGCGCCGGTCGGTCCCGCAACGACCAGGTCGCCACCGATCTGCGGCTCTACCTCCGGGAGTCCGCGCGGCGCATCGTGGCGCGG
>JALYNK010000239.1 GCA_030773235.1 Actinomycetota bacterium
TCACCACCTCCGGCGGCAGGTCGACGCGCTTTAGCTGGAACGTGCTGACGACGTCCGCGGTCCCACCTCGTCCACCATCTGCTGCAGGCGCTCCGGCAGGTCCGCCGGCGGAACCGGCTCCTCTGCTTCTAGTAGACCTGTCGGGTGGCAGGAACGGGAGAGCCGGCGGCGGTCCGGCGCTGGCAGCGCCGGCTGGCCGACGAGCGCCTCGAGGCGAGGGTGTACCAGGACCTGGCGTCCCGGCGCTCGGGTGAGGAGCGGGAGATCCTGCTGGCCCTGGCTGATGCGGAGGCGCGGCACGCCGCCCACTGGGAGCAGCTGCTGGGCGACCATGCCCGCACCCCGCGCCGGGCCAGCGCGCGCAGTCTCGTGCTCGCCTTCCTGGCCCGTCGCTTCGGATCCGTCTTCGTCTTCGCGCTCGCACAGCGCGCCGAGAGCCGGTCGCCGTACCAGGTCGACCCCGACGCCACGCTGCGCATGGCCGCCGACGAACGGGTGCACGAGGAGGTGGTGCGCAGCCTGGCGGCACGCGGCCGGGCCCGGATCTCAGGGACGTTCCGCGCCGCAGTGTTCGGCGCCAACGACGGCCTCGTGAGCAACCTGGCCCTGGTCCTGGGAGTGAGCGGCGGCGGGACCACGACGAGCGGCGTGCTGCTGACCGGCCTGGCCGGACTGCTCGCGGGGGCGCTGTCGATGGGCGCGGGCGAGTTCATCTCCGTCCGCTCCCAGCGCGAGCTGCTCGACGCCTCGAACCCCGGGCCGGAGGCCGCAGCGGCCGTCGTCCACCTCGACGTGGACGCCAACGAGCTGGCCCTGGTCTACCGGGCCCGCGGGATGCCGGCCGACGAGGCCCAGCGGCGGGCCGATGCGCAGCTGCGCGCACTACCACCGGAGCCCGAGCCGGACGCCGGCGCGGAGGCCGAGGACACGGTCGGCAGCGGTCTTGGGGCGGCCGTCTCCAGCTTCGCCTTCTTCGCGTCCGGCGCCGCGGTGCCCGTCCTGCCGTTCCTGTTCGGTCTCGACGGTACGGCGGCGCTGGTCACCGCGACGGTGCTCGTCGGGCTGGCGCTGCTGCTGACCGGCGCGATCGTCGGGATGCTGTCCGGAGGCCCACCGCTGCGACGCGGCCTGCGCCAGCTCGCCGTCGGGGCGGGCGCCGCGGGTACGACGTACGCCCTCGGCCTGCTGTTCGGTGCCACGCTGGACTAACGCCGCTTCCCTCCGCGCGTCCGGCGACTACCCGGTGTCGGCCGTCTCGTGGTGGGCTCCCCGACCGGCTTGGACTCCGGGCTGCCCCGCTCGCGCAGGTAGATCGAGAGCACCACCATGGAGCCGACGGCAAGGAACTCGGACTGCCAGTTCTGCAGCGTCCGGCTCAGAAGTCCGGAACGATCAGGTACTCCGGCCACGTCACGATGTCCGTGCGCTAGCGCAGCTGCTCGTCGGTGCCGCGGCCCGCCTGCTCCGGTGGCTCGCCCTCCGGCGAGCCGCGCTGCACGAACCAGACGGAGTCGGGATGAACTGCAGGTACTCCGACTGCCAGTTCTCGGCCACGTCGACGGCGAAGTCCGCCGTGCGCACGTAGTCCCACAGCGAGTCCCGTCGAAGCCGACGGCGGACTGCTGCTCGTTGTACTCGGCGGGCCCGGCAAAGGCCTGACCGATCAGCGCCAGCAGGAACAGCCCGCCGAAGCCGAGGCCGAGCCCGTAGTCGCGCAGCCGCCGTCTCACCACTCCCCAGGCCGAGCGTCAGGCACGGCAATAGTCAGGTAGATCCAGAACAGCGGCGTCACGTCAGCTTCCCTCGACCTCGCACTCGTAGGGCAACCGCTCCGTCCGCGGGGTGCAGCACGCTTCGACGACACCCGACGGGGCGCTCGGGCGCGGCCGGGCCCGCTGCGCCGATACAGTCAGGTGGTAGTCGCTCACTCAGCGCCCGTTCAGCGGGCACCGGCTTCGGTGGGCGCGTCGATACCGAGGTTGCTCACGCGAGGGCTCGCAAGGGTTCGTCCGATCACCAGGACGAGCAGGCCGGTCACGAGGATCGCCGACGCGGCCCCGGCTGCGGCCCCGATCTGGATCATCGGAGGCTTACCCATGATGACCGAACGCTCGCCGTAGATGAAGGCGGTCACCGCGCCGGCGTACAAGAGATTGCCGAGCATGACGACGAGGGCGGCGCTGCGTTGCGGCACTGCTCGCTTCGCCGCTCCACGCACGACGATAAGGACGACGACCGCCGCAAGCAGCAGGGTCAGCCCGGCGGTGTCGTTCTTGAAGCCGGTCGTATACCCGTTCTTGCCCAGCGTCAGGTTCGCGATACTGCCATAGATCATGACGAACAACCCGCCAACGAGCATCGATTCGATGAGCAGGCTTCGGCCTAGCGCGCCAAGCCCGCGGTGGCCGCGGCGACGATCTGCCTGCTTGACGAGCTCGCGGGCGACCAGGACCAACATGCCCGGGATCGTGATTCCCAGGAAACTGATCCAGTTCCACATGGGCGGCATCAGCTTCGGGCCGGCCAGTTGTCCGATGGCGATGGCCAGCAGGATCGTGCCGACGATGAGCAGGACCCCGTCACGCACCGCGCCGGGGAAGGACAGTCGCCCACCTCGCTCCGCGGTCGGCGCGCTGACTCCGGACAGCGCTAGTCCGGCCGAACCCAGCGCAAGCCCGAGCACGACGAACGCGAACTGATTCCGAGCTGTCTCATAACCGACAGCGCCCTGGTGAAAGGCCGGCATCGCGACGCCGAGGGTCAGCAGAGCACCCGCCAACACGACGTCGGGCAGCAACGGACCCAGGCGAATCACTCCCCGGGAGAACCCCGACCTCACCAACAACAGGCCGGGGACGACGACCACGACGCCGAACACCACTTCCGCCAGCCGGGTTGCGGTACCCGGGTCGCCCGCGAACGCGAGCACCACGAGGGCCATGCCGTCGGCCATCGTGATGACCCCCAGCACCCCCGCGGCCGTGCGGGTGAGCCCGCCTCGCCTGCTAATGCGGCCCCTGGCCTGCGCGTAGTCAGGACCTGACGAGTCGGTGGCGGTCGTCATTGGTGGCCCTCCGATCGGTGCCGTTCTGTGCTGTGTCGGGGCGGGCCGTGCCCGGACGCCCATACACAGATTAGCCAGGGATCTTTCACGCCCGCGCTCGTCGGCGTCGCTGCGGCAGCTGGCAGCGCGCCAGTGCAGTCGCGCCCCACCGTCCACAGACCGTCACCTCATCGACGGCGACCGCAGCCAGGTCCGACCCGACCAGCTCGCTTATACGCCCGGACGCCGGACCCCTGGACGCCGACACCGACGCCGGACCCCTGGACGCCGGACGCCGGACGCCGGACGCCGGACGCTGGGCGTTCAGGTGACCGGAGTGGCGCAACGCAACGAGTTCTTCACCGGTCGCGCCAGGCTCGTGGACTTCCTGCGGCGCAAGTGGGCGCGGGAGCTGGACTACGGGGGCAACGACGCCGATGCACCTGACCTACCACGTCCGCGATGGCCGGTCTGCTC
>JALYNK010000240.1 GCA_030773235.1 Actinomycetota bacterium
GCGGTCAGACCTGCAGCAGCGGGGCCGCGGCGCGGACCTCGCCGACCGGCCGTCCGCCGCCGAGCACCGGGAGCCGCGCGAGCGGGGCGAGGTGCTCGGCGGGCACACCGAGTGCCCGCAGTCCCGCCGCGAGCGCGGGCACCCGGGCCCGTCCGGCGCCGTCCTCGATCTTCACCGCGACCGCCGAGCCGTCCGGCAGGGCCGCCGCGTACACGCCCTCGGCGCCGTCCTTGGCCAGCAGACCGGGCACCGCCCGCATGAGCGCGGTGACGTCCCGGCCGGGTCCGCCGACGAGCTCCGGATGCGCCCGCACCGCGTCCGCCACCATGCGCTCCGGTCCGCCAGCCGCAGTGACCAGCCGGGCGAAGGCGCGCACGAGCCCGCGCAGCGACAGCGCGTGCTGCGGCGCTCCGCAGCCGTCGACGGCGACCGCGGCCACCTGCTCACCGGCCAGCCGCTCCAGAGCGGCGGTGACGGCCATCTGCAGCGGCGACGCCTGGTCGAGGTAGTCCGCGGTCGACCAGCCCCGCTCCCGGCAGGTGGCGAGCATGCCGGCGTGCTTGCCCGAGCAGTTCATGTGCAGCCGCGTGGGACCGCCACCGGCGGCGAGCAGGTCGGCCGAGGCGCGTTCGTCCAGCGGCAGCGCGGGCGGGCACTGCAGCCCCTCCTCCGGGAGCGGCCCGAGCGCGCGACGGACGACCGCGAGGTGCTCAGCCCGTCCGGAGTGCGACGCCGCCGCGAGCGCGAGCTCCTCGCTGCCCGGCCGCCAGCCGCACTCGAGGAGCGCGACGGCCTGCAGCGGCTTGTTCGCCGAACGGGGGAGGACCGGCAGGTCCGGCTGCCCCAGCTCCAGAGCGACCGAGCCGTCGCCGCGCACGGCGAGCAGCGAGCCGCGGTGCCGGCTCTCGACGACGCCGGAGCGGACGACTTCGACGAGGACGGGCGGGCCGGCTCCGTCCCGACCGGCGGTCAGTCCCCGCTCGTCACGTCGGCGCCGAGCAGGCTGCCGACGTCGGCCTCGCCGTCGCGGTACCGGCGGGTGATCTCCGCGCTGCACGCGTCCATGACGGTCTGAACCGCACGCCGCTTGGCCGACAGGCCCTGCTCCTCCTCGCTCAGCACGGCCAGTGCACGCTCGAGGTCCTCGTCGGTGCGGGCGGACACGTCCGACAGGTCCACGTCGGCGACGAGCGCCTCGACGTACCGGCGGTGCTGGTCGACCCGGGAGGGCTGCACCGCGCTGTGCCGACCCAGTCCGCGCGCCGGAGTGCGCGGCTCCTCCGCGAGGATGTGCGCGAGGCCGGCCACGAGGTCGCCTCCGCCGCCGCGCCGGCGCGCCAGCTCCGCGCGCAGCACGTCGAGGCGGCCCTGCACGAGCCGGCGCAGGTACGACAGGTCCACCTCCTCCTGCTCCGCCTCCCCGCGCAGCGCGCGGACGTCGGCGAGCGGGGAGTCGGACAGCCCGGACAGGTAGTCCTCCGCCAGCACCCGGTCGATGCGGCGCATCCCCTTGCCGGTCGGACTGGCGGCGGTCACGGCGTCCTCCTGCACAGGCAGCCCCGGCGGGGGCGACGGCACCCCACAGGACCAGGGGGTGCTCCATGGTGTCAGACCTGCGGTGCAGGGCGTGAGCAGTCGCCTACCCCGGGTTCAGAACCGCATGAGCTGGGGGCGCACGCGACGCTGCGGCGCCGCTGCCTCCTCGGGCTCCAGCCGGGCAGGCACGCTGCCGGCGAGCAGGTCGACGTCGTCCGGCACCTGCCGCTTCACCAGGGCGAGCGCGATCGGCCCGAGCTCGTGGTGGCGAGCGACCGTGCCGACCCGCCCCACGTCGCGCCCGCCGAGCAGCAGCGGGCCCCCCGTGGCGGGCAGCTCGCTGTCGGAGCCGTCGAGGTGCAGCAGGGCCAGCCGCCGCGGCGGACGGCCGAGGTTGTCGACCCGCGCGACCGTCTCTTGGCCGCGGTAGCAGCCCTTGGTGAGATGCACGGCGGTCCGCAGCCAGCGCGTCTCGTTGGGGATCGTGCGGGCGTCGGTGTCGATGCCGAGCCGCGGTCGCTGCGCCGCGACGCGACGCGCCTCGTGCGCGAGGACCCCGGCGAGCTCGTCCGGCAGGTCCGCCAGCGCCTCCCGCTGGACGAGGCGCCAACCGTGCGCCGTCCCCAGCACCGCCCACTGGTCGCTCACGTCGGCGAGCTCCACCCGCAACAGGAACCGCATCCGGTCCAGCCAGGCGAGCAGTGCGTCCTGCGTACCCGGCTCGACGTGCGCGAGCACGGCCTCGCCGTCGTCGACGAGCTGCAGGGAGTGCTCGACGTGCCCCTGCGGGCTGAGGACGAGCGTCTCGGTCGGGCGGCCGGGCGGGAGGTCGGCGAGCGCCTGGCTGGTGAGGCTGTGCAGCCAGGTCAGCCGGTCCGGCCCGGCGATGCGCACGACCGGCCGGTGGGACAGGTCCACGACCGCCTGGCCCGCCTCGAGCCGCCGCTGCTCGCGGAACGGGTCGCCGTAGTGCGCGGCGACCCCGGCGTCGGGGGGGTCGGCAGGCACGGCGCCGGGCCGGGCGAGCAGCGGGCTGTCCACGACCGGCTCAACCCGGCACGCGCGGGCCGCCTTCCCCGCACAGGCCCCGGGCCGCCTGCGAGACTGCCGGGCGTGTGGGAGCGCCTGCTGGTCGCGGCGTACGCCCGCACCCCCGAGCGGCCGCGCCGCGCCGTGGTCCGGCTGCTCACCCCCGGTCACCGCGTCGGCGTGCTGGCGGTGCTCCGCAGGCCGGACGGCCGCGTGCTGCTGGTCGACCAGCCCTACGTCGAGGGCTGGGCGTTGCCAGGCGGCGACCTCAAGCGCGGGGAGACCGTCGCCGGCGCCCTGACCCGCGAGCTGCGCGAGGAGATCGGGCTGCACGTGGCCGTGCCCGAGCCGGCGCTGGCCGCGCACCGGGCGCACGACCGGTGGGTGACCTTCGTGGCGCCGCTGCAGGTCGACGACGCGGGAGCCGACGCGCTGCGGCCCCGGAGCCCCGAGCTCGCCGCTGTCGGCTGGTACGCACCGGGCGCCCTGCCACCGCTGCACCCCGACACGGTGGCGCCGCTGCGCCTGGCCGGCGTGCTGCCGCCCGGCTGAACGCGCTCAGGTCCGCCCGGCGCCCTCCGCGCCCTCCGCGCCCTCCGCGCACTCGCCGCACCGGCCAAACACCGCCAGGTGCCCCACGTCCACGCGGAAGCCGCGCTCCTCGCGCAGCCGCTCCACCACGCCGTCCAGCACCGCGGCCTCGGCCTCCTGCACCGCGCCGCAGGTCCGGCAGACGAGGTGGACGTGGTCGTCGTCCGTGGCGACCGAGTACGTCGGAGCGCCGTGGCCCAGGTGCGTGTGGCGCACCAGCCCCAGCTCCTCGAGGAGCTCGAGCGTCCGGTAGACGGTCGAGATGTTCAGCGTGGCGGCCGTACGTCGCACGGCAACGGCGATCTCCTCGGGCGTCCCGTGCCCGAGCTCGCCGACCGACTCGAGCACGAGCTGGCGCTG
>JALYNK010000241.1 GCA_030773235.1 Actinomycetota bacterium
AGGCCGGCGTCGGCCACGCGGGCGGCCGGCCAGGTGCGGGCGTGCTCGGTGGCGTTGTACAGGGCCAGCAGCGGCCCGAGCGGCGAGCGGCGGAGCACGGGCAGGACGCCGGGGTCTGCCGGGTCGCCTCGGTGGGCACCTGCGCGTGCAGGTGCGGCAGCCCGGCGCGGACGGCGGCGAGGTGCGCGAGCCCGGCGAACACCCGCCCCTCGACGCTCTGGGGGTCGGCGCGGCGGGCGTCGGCGTCGGCGGGCAGCGCAGGGCGGTGCGCCCACCGGTTGTCGGCGGCGTGCGCCGGGTCGTCGGCCCAGTCGGGGTCGTTCGGCAGGGCGAGCTCGTCGCCGGACCAGATCACCGGGACGCCGCCCCAGGCGAACGCCACCGCGTGGGCGAGAAGCACCCGGGCGAGGCCGAGGTCGACGGCGACGGGGTCGGCCGGTCCCCGGACGACGGGCGTCGACCCGCCGGGCTCCCGCGCCGCCTCGAGCCCGGTCAGCGCCGCCGCCGTGCCGCTGATCCGCCGGTCGCCGGTCGCCGGGTTGGCCTGGAACACCAGGCCGCGGGCGGGGGAGCCGGGGAACACGCCGCAGTACCAGTCCGACAGGAACGCCCGGTGCGCGTGCCCGGACAGCCCGACGGCCGCGGCGTCGCGGTCGTCGACCGCCCAGCCGATGTCGTCGTGGCAGCGGACGTACGTCACCCACGAGGCGGTCGACGGCACCGGCGGCAGCGATCGCAGCGCGTGGGCGGCGAGCCGCACGTCGCGCTCGGCGAGCATCGACCAGATCAGCACCATGAGGCTGTTGTGGTAAGCGAGATCGCTGACCTTGCCCTCGTACGCGCCCTGCCCGAGGTAGTGGACGAGGTCCGCCGGCCCGACGATGGCCTCGGCCTTGAACGCGACCGCGGGGCAGGCGAGCCGGGCCGTCGCGCGCAGCGCCTGCGTGAGCGCGTGCACCTCGGGCTGGTTCTGGCAGGTCGTGCCGAGCCGCTTCCACAGGAACGCGATGGCGTCGAGCCGCAGCACCTCCGCGCCGAGGTTGGCGAGGAACAGCACGATCTCGGCGTACTCGGCGAACACCTGCGGGTTGGACCAGTCGACGTCCCACTGGAAGGCGTTGAACGTCGTCCAGACCCACTCGCCCAGGTCGTCGTCCCACGTGAAGTTGCCGGGCGCGAAGTCCGGGAACACCTCGGGCAGCGCCCGCTCGTACGCGTCGGGCCCGGCGCGGTCCGGGAAGACGTGGAAGTACGCCCGGTGGCGGGAGCTGCCGGCGCGGGCGAGGCCGGCCCACTCGTGCTCGCGGGCGACGTGGTTGAGCACCAGGTCGAGCACCAGGCTGATGCCCTCGCGCCGCAGCGCGCGGGCCAGCTCGCGCAGGTCGTCGACGGTGCCGAGCTCGGGCCGCACGCCGCGGTAGTCCGACACCGCGTAGCCGCCGTCGTCGTCGCCGTCGCGCGAGCGCAGCAGCGGCATGAGGTGCAGGTACGTGACGCCGAGGTCGCGCAGGTACGGGATGCGCTCGCGCACGCCGGGCAGGTCGCCGGCGAACCGGTCGGCGTACGCGGCGTAGCCCACCCTCCCCGGCGCCTGAAGCCAGTCCGGCTGCAGCGTGCGCACGCGGTCCAGGCGCAGCAGCTCCGGCTCCCGCTCGCGGTAGGCCGCCGCGGCGAGGAGCACCACCTCGCGGGCGAGCTGCCCGGCGGTCGCGCCGTCGTACGCCCCGGCCAGGCCGTCGTGCAGGTCGGCCCACCAGCGGTCCAGCCGCAGCGCGAACTCCTCGAGCCGGTGCTCGGGCAGGTCGCCCAGCGCCTCGGCCGCCGCGGCCTGCACGTCGGCGGGCGCTCTCACGCGACGGCCTCGGTGGGGGTCTCCGCGGGGGCCGCCTCGGGGATCGCCTCGGGGGTCGCCTCGGCGGGCGCCTCGGGGGCCAGGGCGTCTGCGGCCTCGACCTCCTCCCGCGGGATGCCGAGCAGGAAGAGCACGGCGTCGAGGAACGGCACGCTGATCGCCGCGTCGGCGGCCTGCCGGACGACCGGGTGGGCGTTGAAGGCGATGCCGAGGCCGGCGGCCTCGATCATGTCCAGGTCGTTGGCGCCGTCGCCGACCGCGACGGTCTGGGCCAGCGTCACGCCCTCGCGCGCCGCGAACTCGCGCAGCGCCGCGGCCTTGGCGGCGCGGTCGACCACCGGTCCGGCGAGCCCGCCGGTGAGCCGGCCGTTCCGGACCTCGAGGACGTTGGCCCGGGCGTGGTCGAGCCCCAGCTCCCGGACGAGGTCGTCGGTGACCGCGGTGAAGCCGCCGCTCACCACGCCGACGGCGCAGCCCAGCCGCTTGAGCGTCCGCACGAGCGTCCGCGCGCCGGGGGCCAGCCGCACCGACGCGCGGACGGCGTCGACGGCCTTCACCGGCAGCCCCTCCAGCAGAGCCACGCGGGCCCGCAGGGACGCCTCGAAGTCCAGCTCGCCGCGCATGGCGGCGGCGGTGACCTCGGCGACCCGCTCGCCGCAGCCGGCCTGCGCCGCGAGCATCTCGATGACCTCGCCCTGCACCAGCGTGCTGTCGACGTCGAGCACGACGAGCCGGCGGGCCCGGCGCAGCAGCGAGCCGCGCTCCACCGCGACGTCGATCCGCTGCGCGACCGCCTCGGCGGCGAGCTCGCGGCGCAGCCGGGCGGTGTCGCCGCCGCGCACGAGCAGTTCGTAGGACTGCGCGGGCTCGGCGGACAGCCGCAGCACCCGCTCGATGTTGGCGTCGCAGGCGGCCAGCCGGCGGGCGACCCCGGCGAACGCGGCGGGCGGGAGCTCCGGTGCGAGCAGCACGACGTGCGAGCGCGGACCCCGGCCGACGGGCGCCGGGCCCGCGAGCGGCTCCAGCTCGACCTCCACGCCGAGCTCGGCCGCGGCGGCCTCGAGCGCGGCGCGCAGCGGCGCGGGGTCACCCGCCGGCCGGACCTCCAGACCGAGCAGCAGGCGGCCGTGCACGACGACCTGCTCGACGTCCAGCACCGCCGCGCCCTGCGCGGCCAGCGCGTCCATGAGCGCGGCGGTGACGCCCGGCGCGTCCCGTCCGGTGACGGTGAGCAGCAGGCTCACGCGCTCAGTCCTGCCCGTAGGCGTTGTACGCCGCGACGCGGGCGCGCCGCACCAGCCCGGCGAGCTCCCGCAGCGCGCGCTCGCGCGCCAGCGTCTCGCGGGTGTCGACCGCACCGCCGCTGTCCTGCAGGGCGAGCTGCACGACGGTGCCGAGGGAGCGGGCGCGCACGAGCAGCTCGCGGGCGCGCTGCGGGTAGCCGCCGGGCAGCTCGTCCTCGTCGATCCCGGCGCGGCTCTGCCGGCGGAGGTCCTGCAGCGCACCGGCGACCTCGGGCCGCCAGCGGGCGACGTCGAGGTCCGACAGCACCCGCGTCACGTCGAGCAGTCCGCGGCGCAGGTCGTGCTCCGCGTCGCGCAGGAACGGCCCGGGGTCCGGCCCGGCCGCCGACACCGGGTGCGCCGTCCAGGCCACGC
>JALYNK010000242.1 GCA_030773235.1 Actinomycetota bacterium
CCGCTCGGCTGCCGCGCGGCGCTGCGGGTGCCGGCGGCCGGGTCGTGTCCCGCGTTGCCGACCGCGCCCGCGCCCGCTGGCGCCGGTCGCTGCGCACCCGCGTCGTGGTCACGACGCTGCTCGCGAGCGCCGTGGTGGTCGCGCTGCTCGCCTCGCTGCTGCTCGACCAGGTCGGGCGCGGACTGGTCAGCACCAAGACCCGCGCGTCGCTGTCGGAGGCGCAGTCGGGAGCGGCGCAGGCGCAGGCGCGGCTGGACACCCTCGAGGTCGTGACCCGCTCGGCGATCGACAGCGAGCTCGCGGCCGTCGTGCAGGAGCTGAGCAACCGCGGAGCGGCCGGCGACCTCTACAGCGTCCTGGCCGTCGGTGCGCGCCCCGGCACCAACACGTTCTCCTCGCCAGGGGTCGAGCCCAGCGACGTGCCGCCGGAGCTCGCGGCCGGCGTCGACGTCGCCACCGGCGCCGTGTACGCGTACGACGACGTGCCGGACGCGGCCGGAGCACGGGTCCCCGGCCTCGTGGTCGGGGCGCTGCTCCGGACGCCGGCCGGGCCCGACTACCGGCTCTTCCACCTGTTCCCGCTGTCGTCGGAGCAGCAGACGCTCGGCCTGGTGCAGCGGACGCTGGCGGTGGCGGGCCTGCTGCTCGTCGGGCTCCTGGCGCTCATCGCGGGCCTGGTCACCCGGCAGGTCGTGGCACCCGTCCGCGCCGCCGCGCGCACGGCCGAGCGGCTCGCCGCGGGGCACCTCGAGGAGCGCCTGCAGGTGCGCGGCGAGGACGAGCTGGCCCGGCTCGCCGGCTCGTTCAACAGCATGGCCGTCGCGCTGCAGCGGCAGATCCGGCAGCTCGAGGACCTGTCCCGCGTGCAGCGCCGGTTCGTGAGCGACGTGAGCCACGAGCTGCGCACACCCCTCACCACGGTGCGGATGGCCGCCGACCTGCTGCACGAGGCGCGCGACGAGTTCGCGCCCGACGTCCGGCGCAGCGCCGAGCTGCTGCAGACCGAGCTGGACCGGTTCCAGGAGCTGCTCGCGGACCTGCTGGAGATCAGTCGGTACGACGCGGGCGCGACGTCGCTCGAGCCCGAGCCCGTCGACGTCACCGGGCTGGTGCGCCGCTGCGTCGAGCGCACCGCGCCGCTCGCCGCCCGGCGCGGCAGCGCCGTGCGCGTCGAGGCTCCGGCCCGGCCGGTGGTGGCGGAGCTCGACCCGGTCCGCGTCGAGCGGGTGCTGCGCAACCTGCTCGTCAACGCCGTGGAGCACGGCGAGGGGCGCCCGGTGCACGTGCGCGTCGGCGCGGACGACGCCTCGGTCGCGGTGCTCGTGCGCGACGGCGGGGTGGGGCTGCGGCCGGGCGAGGAGGAGCTGGTCTTCCGGCGCTTCTGGCGGGGCGACCCGTCGCGGGCCCGGACGACGGGCGGCACGGGCCTGGGGCTCGCCATCGCGCTGGAGGACGCGCGGCTGCACGGCGGCCGGCTCGAGGCGCACGGCCGGCCGGGCGAGGGCGCGGTGTTCCGGCTCACGCTGCCCCGCCGGGCCGGCGAGGAGGTCCCGCCCGGTCCTCCGCTGGTCCTCGACCCGCCGGTCCCCGCGGGGCCGCTCGGGGAGCCGGTGCGGTGACCTCTCCGCTGCGCGGTGCCGCCGTCCTGCTGTCCGCCTGCTGCCTGCTCGCCGGCTGCGGGCTGCCGCTGCCGGAGGGCGTGTCGGCGGCGCGCGCCGGGACGGAGGAGCAGCGGCTCCCCGAGCCGATCAGCGTGCTGCCGCCCGGGCCGCAGCCGGGTGCCACGCCGCAGGAGGTCGTGCTCGGCTTCCTCGCCGCGCAGAGCAGCGCCCGCGACGACCACCGCGTCGCCCGGGAGTTCCTCGCCGCCCCCGTGCGGTCCGAGTGGGACGACGACGCCGGCGTCACGATGTACGACCCGCGCACGGTGAGCGTCGCCGTCGCGCCGCAGCAGGGCCGGGAGGTCGTCGTCACCCTCGGGTTCGACGTCGTCGGCGCGGTGGCGCCGGACGGCAGCGCCCGCGTGTCGCCACCGGCGCGCGCCACCCGCCGGTACCGCCTGGGCGACGACGGCGGGCAGTGGCGGCTGCTCGACGTACCCGCCGGGCTCACCCTCTCGCCCGCCGAGCGCGAGCGGGCGTACGCCGCGCTGCAGGTGCACTTCCTGGCCCCGGCGGCTCCGGGTGCGGTCCGCCACCTCGTCGCCGACCTCGTGCACCTGCCGGCGGAGGTCGACCGGGCGGGCGCGCTGGTGTCCCGGCTGCTGGCCGGGCCGTCGGCGGGGCTGGCCGGCAGCGCGCAGACCGCGGTACCGCCCGGGACCCGGCTGCTGTCCCCGGTGCGCACGAGCGCGCAGGGCGAGGTCGCGGTCGACCTGAGCGGCGAGGTCGGCGCGCTGCCCGACGACGCGCGGCGCGACCTGTCAGCCCAGCTGGTCTGGACGCTGCGGCAGGTCGCGGACTTCAGCCGGCTGCGCCTGCTCGTCGACGGCGTCCCGCTCGACGTCCCCGGCGTGGCCGCGCCTCAGCCGCGCTTGGCCTGGGGTGCGTACGACCCGGACGCCTCGGGCGCGAGCAGCCCGGCGACCGCGATCGTCGACGGAGCGCTCCGACCGCTCGACCCGCTCGACGCCGGCCGCCCGCCGGCCGCTCCGGACCTGCCGGAGCTCGTCGACGTCGCCGTCGACCCCCGGTCCGACCGGCTCGCCGCGCTGTCGGCCGGCCCCGCCGGGCGGCGGCTCGTCCTCGGCCCTCGCGGGGGCCCGTTCACGCCGGCCGCGACCGGGTCCCTGCGCTCCCCGACCTGGGGGAGCGGGGAACACGGCCTGTGGCTGCTGCGCGCCGGTCTCCGGCCGGCCGTGCTGCTGCTGCGGCCCGAGCACGCGGGGCCCGTCGAGGTCGGCGTCCCGGGGTTGCCGCCGCTCACGCCGGACGCGCTGCTGCGGGTCTCCCGGGACGGCGTCCGCGTGGCCGTGGTCACCGGCGGGGTGCTGTACGTCGGCCGGGTCGTGCCGGGCGCACCCCCTGTCGAGGGCCCGCTCCGCGTCGAGGGCCTGCGGCGCCTGGCGACCGGCGTGCTCGACGTCGCCTGGCGCACCGGCACGGCTCTCTCGGTGCTCGTCGACGACGACACCGCGCCGCGGCTCCCCCTGCTCGCGCTCTCCGTCGACGGCACGTCCTCCACCGCGAGCGGGCTGCTGGGCGTGCCCGAGGGCTCGCCCGTCGCCGTCGCGGCGTACGGATCGGAGCCGCTGCTGGTCCAGGTGCGCGCGGACGGCAGGTCGACGATCTACAGCGGCGACGGCGGGCGGGGCTACCAGGTGCGGCTGCGCGACGCCACCCGCCCCGCGTACCCGCGCTGACCGTCCACAGCCTGCTCCGCGCCCTGCCCCTCGGCCGCCCGCCGGACCACGCTCGCCGCGTGCTCGCCGACCTCCTCGACCTCGTGCTGCCCCGCCGCTGCGCCGGCTGCGGCGCTCCGCACCCGCGCGTCGCGCGGACGGCGTGCGCG
>JALYNK010000243.1 GCA_030773235.1 Actinomycetota bacterium
GGCCTACGCCGGGCGGGTCGAGGACCGTCCCCGGCTCGGCGAGGGGCCGCCGCCCGACCGGGCGGACGTCCGCCGGGCCGTGCGGCTGTCCCGCGCCGTGCAGCTCCTCGCGGCCGTTCTCGCCGTCGCCGCCCGGGCGCTGCTGGACCGCCGCCGGTGAGCGGCGCCCTGCTCGTCGCCGGCGCCACCTCCGACGCCGGCAAGAGCGTCGTCACTGCCGGGCTGTGCCGTTGGCTGGCCCGCCGAGGCGTGTCGGTCGCGCCGTTCAAGGCGCAGAACATGAGCCTCAACTCGGCGGTCACCCGTGACGGCGCGGAGATCGGGCGGGCGCAGGCCGTGCAGGCGGCCGCGGCCGGGGTCGAGCCGGAGGCGGCGATGAACCCGGTGCTGCTCAAACCCGGCAGCGACCGCACCAGCCAGGTCGTCGTGCGCGGGCGGCCGTACGCGGACGTGTCGGCGGTCAGCTACCGGCAGCACAAGGCCGCGCTCCTGGAGGTCGCGCTCGCGGACCTCGCCGAGCTGCGGCGCCGCTTCGACGTGGTGGTCTGCGAGGGCGCCGGCAGCCCCGCGGAGATCAACCTGCGGGCCACCGACATCGCGAACATGGGGCTCGCCCGGGCCGCCGACCTGCCCGTGCTCGTTGTCGGCGACATCAACCCGGGCGGGGTGTTCGCCGCGCTGTTCGGCACGCTCGCGCTGCTGTCGCGCGAGGACCAGGCGCTGGTGTGCGGGTTCGTCGTCAACAAGTTCCGCGGCGACCCGGCGCTGCTCGAGCCCGGGCTCGCCATGCTGCGCTCGCTCACCGGCCGGCCCACGTACGGCGTGCTGCCCTGGGCCGACGGCCTGGAGCTCGACGTCGAGGACTCGCTCGGCCTGTCGGCGCCCGTGGCCGCGCTGCCCCCGCTCGGCGGCGACGTGCTGCGCGTGTCGGTCGTGCGCCTGCCGCGCCTGTCGAACTGGACCGACGTCGACGCGCTGCGCAGCGAGCCGGGGGTGCTCGTGCGCTTCGCGACGACGCCGGCCGAGCTGTCCGACGCCGACCTCGTCGTGCTGCCGGGCACCCGCGCCACGGTGGCCGACCTCATCTGGCTGCGCGACCGCGCGCTGGACACCGCGCTCGCGGACCGCGTGGCCGCCGGCGGCCCGGTGCTCGGCATCTGCGGGGGCTACCAGATGCTCGGCCGGACGATCCGCGACGACGTCGAGTCGCGCGCCGGCGAGGTCCCGGGGCTCGGGCTGCTGCCCGTGCGCACCGCGTTCGGGCCCGACAAGGTGCTCGCCCGCCCGACCGGGGCGTACGGCGCGCACCCGGTCACGACGGCGTACGAGATCCACCACGGCGTGCTCACCCGCGAGGGCGGGGAGCCGCTGTTCGCCCCCGACGAGGGGTGCCGCAGCGGCGCGGTGCTCGGCACCGTGTGGCACGGCGCGCTGGAGAGCGACGGCCCGCGCCGCGCGCTGCTCACCGAGGTCGCGCAGGTGCGCGGGCGCGACTGGCGGCCGGGGACGGCCGCCTTCGAGCAGGTGCGCCAGGCCCGCCTCGACGCCCTCGGCGACCTCGTCGCCGAGCACCTCGACACCGACGCCGTGCTGCGCCTGCTGGAGCGCGGCGCACCGCTTGGGCTGCCGTTCGTGCCTCCTGGAGCCCCGTGACCAGGCGCTCGGGCGGTGCGGGGCTGCGGCGCGGGTCACGGCGCGCGCTCGGCCTCGGCACGGCCCCCTACCTCATCGGAGTCGAGCCGCTCGCCAGCGCTCCCCGCGAGGACGTCGCGCGCCCGGTGCGCTGGTCCTGCTGCCCTGGGCGCTGCGCGGCGGGGCGCTCGCCGCGGCGCTGCGCTCGTGGCGGCCGGTGCTGCTGTTCGCCGTCCTGGAGATGCCGGGCCGTGGTTCCTGCTGGCGTCCGCGGAGACCGTGCTGTCGAGCTCGCTCACCGGGCTGCTGGTCGCCGCCGTGCCGCTCGTCGCCGCCCTCGCGGGGCGGCTGCTCGGTGAGGCCGACCGGCTCGACCGCGGCCGGCTCCTCGGGCTCGGGGTCGGCCTCGCGGGCGTGGCCGTGCTGCTCGGGCTCGACGTGCGCGCCGGCTCCCTGCTCGCCGTCGGCGCCGTCGGGCTCACGGTCGTCGGCTACGCGACCGGTCCGCTCGTCATCAGCCGGTCCCGGCGCGGCGTCCCCGCGGTCGGGGTCAACGCCGCAGCGCTGACCGCGCGGCGCTGCTCCTCCTGCCCTTCGCCGCGCCGAGGCTCGACGACGGGCTGCCGTCCGCCCACGTCGTGGCCGCGGTCCTCGGGCTCGGCCTGGGCTGCACCGCGCTCGCGCTGCTGCTGTTCTTCGCCCTCATCGCCGAGGTCGGCCCGAACCGCGCGCTCGTCATCACGTACGTCAACCCGGCGGTGGCCGTCGCGCTGGGCATCGGGCTGCTCGGCGAGCCGTTCACCTGGGCCCGCGCTCCGGACTGAGCGCGGGCCGCCCGGCGACTACGGCAGCGCGACGTGGTCGTCGAGGAAGTCGCGGACCTCGGGCAGGTCGAGCCGCTGGTTGCTGCTGTACGAGCGGCACATCGCATCGACGGTGGAGGTCACCGACACCTGCACGCCGGACGCGTCGAACTGCGGGCCGCCGCTGTCACCCATGCAGACGCCCTCGTCGCCCGTCGCCTGCACCTGCGACAGTCGCAGGAAGTCCTGGGTGAGCGACTGGTACGACGACTCGGCCTGCTCGCGGCGGTTGATGCCGGAGCGCGCCTGCGCGACGCCGAGTTCCCGGTAGCCGTAGCCCACCGACCGGAACGTCGTGCCGCGCAACTCGCGCTCGTCGAGCCCGCCGGCCCCGACGAGCTGCACCGGCGCGACGCCCGCGGGCGCCCGGTCCATCAGGACGACGGCGACGTCGTTGCGGGCGAGGTTGCTCGACGACACCGACGACCAGCCCGGGTGGCGGACGAGCGTGCCGCCGATCGTCTCGGTCCTGCCCGGGACGTACTCAGGCGCGAAGGTCACCAGACCGCGGCCGCTGTCGTTGCCGTTGTAGTACGCGAGCGCGTCGCCGCAGTGCGCCGCGGTCAGGAACACCTTCGGTCCGATGAGCGTGCCGCTGCACGTGATCCGCGGGCTCCCCTCGTAGGGCACGAGGGCGCCGACGCTGCCGTAGGCCTCCCCGGTGGGGGTGCCGCCCGAGGTGATGGCGGCGGCGGGGGGAGCGGCGCCGAGGGCGGCGGCGACGGCGGCACCGGCCAGGAGGGCGGCGGTACGGGGCATGGGGCGCACGAGGACTCCGAGCGGTGGGATCGAGCAACGGCCTGGTCCTGCGGTGTACGCGGAGAGCGAGCACCACCGTTCGCGGTCGGCCTGACCCAGCTCCGTCGTGTCACCCGTCCGGGTGGTGTCAGCCCCGTGCCGGGCCGGCGCCCCGGGTCGTCGTGCGGGCTCGAGCGCGGGGTTCCGGGGCCCGAACAGCGGAGCGGGTGCGCCAGCGCTTGAGGGTCAGCGGGCAGGGGTTCGGGGCGACGGT
>JALYNK010000244.1 GCA_030773235.1 Actinomycetota bacterium
CCGTCGTTGACGAAGTTGTGCTGCGTCCCGGCCGGCACCACGACGACGTCGCCGGGCTCCACGTCCTCCGTCTCGCCCGCGACGTGCGCCTTCCCGACGCCGCTGACGAAGGTGAGGATCTGGTCGTTCTCCTCGTGGACCTCCTCGCCGATCTCGCCGCCGGGCGGGATCGTCATGACCACCAGCTGCGTGTGGCGGCCCGTCCAGAGGACCCGGCGGAAGTCGGCGCTCTTCTCGGCGACGACGGCGATGTCGAAGTGCTCCATGGCCGCTGCCCTCCCCCGGAGCCGCGACCACTACTCACCCCGGGCGACCGGTGGGGGCACGGCGCGCGACGAGCGGGACGGCGGCACGGCCCTCCTGCCAGGCTGCAGGCATGACCACCTCCGGGCGCTCCGACGCACCGCTGCTCGACGAGCTGCTCGACGCCGCGCAGGAAGCCGCGGGCGCCGGCGCGCGGACCGCGCTCGACTGGCTGCACCGCCGCGACGACCTGGTCGTCGAGCACAAGAGCGGCCCGGCCGACCTGGTGAGCCAGGCGGACCGGCTCGCCGAGGAGGCGGTGCGCGGAGTGCTGCAGCGCCGTCGGCCCGACGACGCCTTCCTCGGCGAGGAGGGCGGCGGCGGGCCGTTCGTCGAGGGCGCGGTCGTGTGGGTGGTCGACCCGATCGACGGCACCACCAACTACCTGTACGGCTACGACTGCTGGGCGGTGAGCGTCGCGGCCGTCCGCGCCGGCGCGGACGGCGCGTTCCGCGAGGTGCTCGCGGCCGTGGTCGTCGAGCCGGTGACCGGCCGGGTCACCACGGCCCGCGCGGGCGGAGGCACGTGGTGCGACGGGCGCCGGCAGTCGGTGGGCTCCGAGCGCGACCTTCCGGGGGCGCTGGTCGAGGTCGGGTTCGGCCACGGCGACCTGCGGCGCCACGCCGGCCCCATGGTCGGCGCGCTCGACGCCGCAGTGCGCGACGTGCGGCGCTGCGGGAGCGCCGCCACCTCGCTGGCGATGGTCGCGACCGGCCGGGCGGACGCGTACTGGGGGCCGACCGTGAAGGCGTGGGACCTCGCCGCCGGCGCGCTGCTGGTGCGGGAGGCCGGTGGCGTCGTCGGCGACCTGTCCGGCGCCGCCGACCTGCCTTCGGGCGGCTCGGTCCTGGCCGCGTCGCCGGCGCTGTTCGAGCCGCTGCGCGACCTGCTCGCGCCGGTGTACGCGGGCTGAGGACTCCCCAGGGGTTGGGCGCCCCCGGGTCGGGCACCGAGCAGCGACTACGACGTGGAGGTACTGCGGTGGATCTGGGACGTCTGGGAGCCCGTCTGCTCATCGGCGGTCTGTTCGTCGGGCACGGGTTGCAGAAGCTGAACGGGTCGTTCGGCGGCCCGGGCATCGAGGGCACCGAGCAGATGATGACCGCGCTCGGCATGCACCCGGCGCGGCGCAACGCGTACGCCGCCGGCGTGACGGAGACCGCTGGTGGCGCGCTCATCGCGCTCGGCGCGGCCACGCCGCTCGCCGCCGCCAGCCTGATCGGCGTCATGACGACGGCGATCCGCAAGGTGCACCTGCCGAACGGGCCGTGGGCCGCGAACGGCGGCTGGGAGTACAACGCCGTGCTCATCGGCGCACTGGCCGCCCTGGTCGAGACCGGTCCGGGGCGGGTGTCGATCGACAACCTGCTCGGCCGTGCGCCCGGTGGCAGCCGGGGCGCGCTCGGCGCGGTGGCGCTCGGCGTCGGTGCGTCGTACGCCACGATCGCGCTGGCCTCGCGCGCCGACGCGCAGCAGGACGCGGTCGCCTCCTCCGACGGCGAGGTGGCGGACGCCACGGGCGACGTCGCGGGCGACCCGGTCACCAGCGAGTCCTGAGGCCGTCGGTCTGGGTCCCGCCCGGGGTCCGCGCGACCCCGGGCGGGACTCAGACCAGCTCGTCCTCCAGGCCGGCGGTCGCCATGCCGGACCACGTGCCCTCGACCAGGTGCGCCAGCACGACGAGGTCGCGCAGCGCGTCGGTCCGGTCCCGGACGTGGTCGCGCAGCAGCGCCTCCGGCTCGAACCCGAGCCCGGCGAACAGGCTGAGCGCCGGCCCGGCGTCCGCGACGACCTCCACCACCACCTTGGTCAGACCCTGCTCGACCGCGTGCACGAGACCCCAGCGGCCGAGCTCGCGCCCGACGCCCTGCCCGCGCCGCGACGGGTCGACGACGACCCGCAGGCTGCCGACGTGGGACGACCAGCCGACGAGTGGCAGCACGGCCGCGTAGCCCAGGACCTCGTCGCCGTCGACGGCGAGCACCCGCGTGCCGCGGGGGTCGCCCAGCCACGCGGCGACGGTGCCGGGCGCGAGGACGTCCTCGGCGAAGCTGTTGTGGTCGGACTCCGGCACGCGCCGGAAGAACGCCTCGAGCGCGCCGGCGCGCTCAGCCGCCAGCGGGACGACCTGCATCACACCGCCTCCGCCTGACCCGGCGCCCGCTCCGCGTCCTCGTCGTGCCGGCGGAGCCAGTCGACGATCCGCGGCAGCGTGGTCGAGGCGGCGGCTCTGCCCATGACGAGCCCGACGTGCCCCGCCGGCAGCTCGAGCGTCTCCTTCTCCGGCGACCCGACGAGATCGGCCAGCGGCAGGGCCGCCGCGTACGGGACGATGTGGTCCTTGCTCGCCACGACGTTGAGCAGCGGCCAGCGCACGTCGTGCAGCGACAGCGGGCGCCCGTCCAGCCGCGCCCGGTCCTGCACGAACGCGCGGTCGCGCATGAGCTCGACCGTCTCGCGGAACGCGCGTCCCGGGAACGGGATGTGGTCGTTGGCCCACTGCGCCATGACCTGGAACCCCTCCATCTGCTCGGAGTCCCAGAGCTTCTCCCACAGCATCGCGTACTGGTTGAGGTCCGAGGTGGGCTTCAGGACGCGGAAGGCGTTGCGGATGACCTCCGGCGGGACGTTGCCGGTGTCGTCGAAGACGTCCTCCGGATCGAGCCGCCCGCGCTCGAACATGCGACCGAACATCCCCATGCGCTCGAAGTCGACCGGCGTCGCCATCGTCACGAGCGAGGCCACCGGCAGGTCGGGGTGCGCCGCGCCGAGCAGCAGCGTGAGCACGCCGCCGTAGCAGTAGCCGAGGAGGTGCACCTGCTCGCTGCGGCTGGACCGGCGCACCGCCTCGATCGCCGCGGGCAGCATCTCGTCGACGTACGTCGACAGACCGTTGCCGGCGTCGCGCTCGTCGGGCACGCCCCAGTCGAGCAGGTACGGCTCGAGGCCGGCGTCGCGCAGGGCGGAGACGAAGCTCGCGCCGGGCGTCAGGTCGAGGACGTAGCTGCGGCTCACCAGGCTCATGACGATGAGCACCGGTGTGCGGGCCGTCGGACCATCCGGCCGGGGGTGGTAGCGCCACACCTCGGCCTTGTCGCGCCGCCAGACGACGTCCTTGGGCGTCTGACCGACCTGCGGGCGGTCGATGCCGGCGACGTACTTCACGCCGTTGCGGGCGCGCAGGAG
>JALYNK010000245.1 GCA_030773235.1 Actinomycetota bacterium
AAGGGGCACAGGTACAGGTCCCAGCCGCGGGGCTTGCCCTCATCGACCCATGAGCGGTGCAGGGACTTGCGCCCGACGCGTGCGATGACCAGGTCGCGAGACAAGTGCCGAACTCCTCCCGGTCACCCACCCGGATGGCAGGGCAACCTGATCTGCGATGCGGGCGCGCAGAGTCTCACAAGCCCCCGGTGCGGCGGGCAAGAGCCGAAGAGGAGGCCGGCAGCTCAGCGACCTGCGCCGCCTGCCCGCTCCGGCAGCGGTGCACAACCGCGGTCGGTGGCCGCACCATCAAGATCACCGAGTACTTCGAGCGGCAACACGCTCACCGGCAACGCGCTCGCGCCGCGCAGTTCCAAGCCGATTACCGCCAGCACCGCCCCATGGTCGAACGGTCCATCGCCTGGCTCGTCGCCGGCGGGAACCGCAAGGTGCGCTACCGCGGCGGCACCAAGAACAACGCCTGGCTGCACCTGCGCACTGCCGGGCTCAACCTGCGCCGGCTCACCACGCTCGGCCTCACCCGCACCGACCGAGCCTGGGCACTGGCCTGACACCCCCGCCCGGGGGACCGCAACCGCACTACTCCCGCCAGGAACGGCACCTCTGCCCCGGCCATAGCGCAGCGAGGGCCAAGGTCACCGCCTTGCCTCGGCACTCCTGCCCCAAGACCAGCGTCTCGTCGCACACCCCTGCCGCCCGAACTCAAGCGTGCGATCCCGCAGAAGCTCCTAGTTCAGCAGTCTCCTAGAGCTACCGCAGCAGCCCGGCCAGCTCCGCCCACGAGCTCACCACCGTGACCGCGCCCGCCTCGTACAGCGCGGTCCGGCGGTCCTGCTGCTGCTCCTGCGGCACAAACGCGAGCATGCCCACGGTGCGGTAGCCGGCCGCGACGGCCGACAGCGCCCCGTTGAGCGAGTCCTCGACCGCCAGGCCGTCGTCGGGAGACACCGCCATCTGCCGGCCCGCGAAGGTGTAGACCGCCGGGTCGGGCTTGCTCGTCGGCTCGGGCAGCGAGTCCTCCGCGCTGAACCGCCGGTCCGGCGCGAACAGCGGCGCGAGGCCGGTGACCTCGAGACAGGCGTCCAGCCGGCTTCGCGCGCTCGACGTCACCGCGCTCAGCGGGTAGCGGGCCGCCAGTTCTTCCAGCGCCTCGCGCACGGCCGGGTCCGGGCGCAGCACCTCACGCAGGTGCGCGGTCACCACGTCCTTCTCCTCGTGGACCCAGCGGTCCAGCTCGGCGCGGTCGAGCGGCCGGTCGTACGACGCGGCGAGCTGCTGCGAGGCGGCGCGGAAGTTCTTGCCGTTGGTCAGGCTCTGCAGCTCCGCAGGCGTGCGCTCGCGGTCCTCCCCGAGGCCGGCGAGGAACCGGTTGACGACCGCTGCGGACGCCTCGTACGCCGGCTCCTCGGACGGGAACAGCGTTCCGTCGGCGTCGCACAGCAGCGCCCGGACGCCGGCGAGTTCCGGGCTCATGCGCCGACCTTGCTGGCGAGGCCGAGGTAGCGCTCGATGACCTCGCGCGGGCCCTCGGCGCCGAGGGCGTCGAGCGCCTCCTGCACCGGGCCGGCGAAGCCGGGGTCCTCGCCCAGCGCGCCGAAGACCTGCCGGTCACGCAGCAGCGGGCCGGCGTCGTCGCCGCTCTCCTGGGCCAGCGGCACCAGGTCCATGCGCGGGCCCTGCACCGGCATCTCCTGCCCGGCGTAGTCGTAGCCGCGCAGGTAGCGCAGCCACCCCGCGACGGCCAGCCCCAGCAGCAACCAGGACCTGCCCTCGCCCCGAGCGGACGAGATGGACGGCAGCACGTAGTTGGGGATCTTGCCGGAGCCGCGGCGGCACAGCCGGGCGAGCTGGTCGCTCATGGCCGGGTTGGCGAGGCGGTCGAGGATCGTCTGCTGGTAGTCCGCCAGGTCGATGCCGGGCACCGGCGGCAGGCCGGGCGCGGCCTCCTCGGCCATCAGCCGGGCGAGGTAGGTCCGGAACACCGGGTCGGCCATGACGCCGTCGGTGGTCCGGTAGCCGGCGAGGTAGCCGAGGTAGCCGAGGGCGCAGTGCCCGGCGTTGAGCAGCCGGGTCTTGAGCAGCTCGTACGGCTCCACGTCGGGCACGAACTGCACGCCGACCAGGTGCAGCGGAGGGCGTTGCGCGCAGAAGTCGTCCTGGACCACCCACTGGCGGAACGGCTCGGTCACCACCGGCCAGCGGTCGTCCACCCCCACCGCGGCCACGAGCGCGTCGCGGTCCTCCGGCGACGTCGTCGGGGTGATCCGGTCGACCATGCTGCTCGGGAAGCTCACGTGCTCCTCGATCCAGCGTGCGAGCTCCTCGTCCCGCAGGCGCGCGAACGAGACCAGCGCGGTGCGCGCGGCGGTGCCGTTGTCCGGCATGTTGTCGCAGGACAGCACCGTGAACGGGCCGCTGCCCGCCCGGCGACGTCGGTCCAGACCCTCTGCGAGGTAGCCGAAGACCGTGGAGGGCCGGCCCGGGTCCTCGAGGTCGGCCGCGACCGTCTCGTCGTCCGCGTCGAACTCGCCGGTGTGCGCGTCTACTAGGTAGCCGCTGCCGGTGATGGTCAGCGTGACGAGCTGGGTCCGGTCGTCGGCCAGGGCGGCGAGGACGTCCTCGGGGCTGTCCGGCGCGAACAGATAGCGGGTCATCACGCCGACGGCCCGTACGCGGTCGCCCTCCGCCGCGCGCTCCGCGACGAGGTAGAGGCCGTCCTGGGCGTTCAGGACCTCGCCCATCTCCGGCCGGTGCAGCCCGACGCCGACCATGGCCCAACCGGTCTCGCCCGTGCGCGCCAGGTCATCGAAGTAAACGGCCACGTGAGCGCGGGAGAAGCCACCGACCCCGATGTGCACGACGGCGGGCACCAGCGCAGAGCGGTCGTAGCCCGGCTGCTCCACACCGTCCGGGAGCCCACCGAGGGTGTCGTTGCGCAGCGGTCGGAGCTGCTGCGGGAGCGATGTATCCGGCGCCGTCACCAGAGCAAACTACCCCGTGTGCCGTGGCCTACCGGGACCTGCGGACGATGCAGCCGTCGAGCACAATGGAGTGCTGATCTTCTGGCAACCGGTCCTGGCCGGCACGCTGGCGAGGTGATCCGTAAGCCACGAGATCCCCCTTGTCGACGCGCGTCGCCGAGTTCGCCACCCACCGTCCAGGGCTCCTTCCGGGTCCGACCGCCCTGGCTCGAGCGGCGGGATAGTGGCAACAAAGCGGCCGCCTACTCGGCCGTAGGCGGCGGCCTGCGCGGGGGCACCCACCCCAGCGGTGCGGGCACGCGGCGTCGCGTCGCTCCGCCACTCCGGCCTGCGCACCGCCGCCTTCCCCGTCGGCGCCGTCTCACGGTTCTCTACACGTTTCTGCTGGTGCTCGGCGCGGCCTTCGTCCGCACAGGCTGACCGTTCGGCGGATGTGACCTGCACTCGGTAGCCCGGTCCGTCGATCTCGTCGAGGCGCGCCCAGTGGGCCAGTAGGT
>JALYNK010000246.1 GCA_030773235.1 Actinomycetota bacterium
GCGGCGGCTACGGGCACGGCTACGAGAACGGCTACGAGGAGGGCGTCGAGGACGCGCAGGAGGTCTTCGAGGACCGGTCGGGCGGCGGCGACTGGGGCGGCGGCGGTGACTGGGGCGGCGGCGGCGGCGACTGGGGCGGCGGCGGCGGTGGTGGCGGCGGTGGCGGCAGCACCTGGTAGCGCCGTCCCGACGCCCGCCCGCCGCACGACCCGGGCGAGCGTCAAGGCGGGCGCCTTCAGCGAGTCGGTCATCCGCGAGATGAGCCGGTTGTGCGCGGCGTCCGGCGGCGTCAACCTCGCGCAGGGGTTCCCCGACTTCCCCTGCCCGACCGAGCTCAAGGAGGCGGCCAAGGCCGCCGTCGACGGCGACGTCAACCAGTACGCGATCACCTGGGGCGCGAAGGCGTTCCGCGACGGGATCGCGGCCAAGGTGGCGGCGACGTACCCGGGCTGGACGGTCGACCCGGAGACGGAGCTGTGCGTCACCTGCGGCTCGACCGAGGCGATGATCGCGACGCTGCTCGCGACCGTCGACCCCGGCGAGGAGGTCGTCGTCTTCGAGCCGCACTACGAGAACTACGGGCCCGACGCGGTGCTGTCCGGCGCGACCCCGCGCTACGTGCGCCTGCACCCGCCGGACTGGACGATCGACGAGGCGGAGCTGCGCGCCGCCTTCAGCGACCGCACCCGGGCCGTCATCGTCAACACGCCGCACAACCCGACGGGCAAGGTGTTCAGCCGGAAGGAGCTGGGGCTCGTCGCCGAGCTCTGCACCACGTACGACGCGCTGTGCGTCACCGACGAGATCTACGAGCACATCCACTACCTGGGCCCCGGCGGGCACGTGCCGCCCGCGACCGTGCCCGGCCTCGAGGACCGCACCGTCACGGTCAACGCGCTGAGCAAGACGTACGCCGTGACCGGCTGGCGGGTCGGCTGGACGATCGCGCCGCCGGAGCTGACCACCGCGATCCGCAAGGTGCACGACTTCCTCACCGTCGGCGCGCCCGCCCCGCTGCAGGCGGCGGGCGCTGCGGCGATGGCGCTGCCACCGGACTACTACGCGGGTCTCGCCGAGAGCTACCGCGAGCGGCGCGACCTGCTGTGCGGCGTGCTCGCGGAGGTGGGCTTCCGGTTCCGCGTCCCCGACGGCGCGTACTACGTGCTGTGCGAGACGGGCGCTCTCGATCCCGGCCGCGACTCGAGCGCGTACGCCCGCCGCATCGTGCGCGAGCCGGGCGTCGCCGCGGTGCCCGGCACGAGCTTCTTCGCCGACCCGGCCGACGGCGCGGGCTGGCTGCGGTTCGCGTTCCCCAAGCGGCTCGAGACGCTGCACGCCGCGGCCGAGCGGCTCCGCGCTCTGGCGTGAACGTCGAGCTGAGCGACGACCGGGCCCGGCTGGACCTCGACGTCGTGCACGGGTTCCTGTCCCGGCACGCGTACTGGGCGCGGGGCGTCTCGCGGGCGGTCGTGGAGCGCTCGGTGCGCCGCTCCTGGTGCGTCGGGGCGTACGACGAGCGGGCCGGGCAGGTGGGCTTCGCCCGGCTGGTGACCGACGGCGCGACGTACGCCTGGCTGTGCGACGTGTTCGTCCTGCCCGGGCACCGCGGCGCCGGGACCGGCGACCGGCTGGTGCGCGCGGCGCTGGACCGGGCCACCGCCGACGGCGTGCGGCGCGTGGTGCTCGCGACCGCGGACGCGCACGGGCTCTACCGTCGGCACGGCTTCGGCGAGCCGCAGGCGGGGGTGTTCATGGAGCTGGCGCCGGAGCACCTGCGCGTGCGACCGCCCGGCTGAGCCCGAGGCGGGCGTACGCGGCCTGGCGGTGCGGACCGTGCCGCAGCCGCTCGGGCACGACGAGCACGCCGCGGCGGAACGCGAGCCCGGCGGCGGACGCCGCGAGGTCGGTCGTCGGCAGCCCCGGCAGGGCGTACATCCGCCGGCACCAGCGCGGCAGCATCGCGGCGGCGGCGGCGGCGAGCGCCGTCCAGGCCGGCCGGGCCGGGGTGCCCAGCTGGAGCAGGGCGGGCATCGGCGGCCACAGGACGAACAGCGCCGCCCGCCGGGCCTGGGCCGCGACGCGCAGGTGCGGACGCATGTCGGCGAAGTAGTCGGCCATCGCGTCGACCGAGTCGGGCACGTCGTCCGGGTCGAGCCCGACGAGCCCGGCGGAGACGCCCTGCTCGGCGTAGAACGCGTCCTGCTCGTCGCGGGTGAGCCGCAGCCCGCAGCGCAGCGCGGTGCTGAGGAACGACTCCACCTCGCAGCAGTGGACCCAGCGCAGCAGCTCGGGGTCCGATGCCCGGTACGGAGCGCCGTCGTCGGCGGTGCCCACCACCCGGCGGTGCAGGCCGCGCACCTTCGCGCCCGCCCGCTCCGCCTCGGCGGTGGTGCCGAAGGTGGTGACGCCGACGTACTCCGCAGTGCGGAACAGCCGGCCCCACGGGTCGCTCCGGAAGTCCGAGTGCTGCACCACGCCGGCCATCGCGAGCGGGTGCACCGACTGCAGCAGCAGCGCCCGCAGCCCGGCGAGCGCCATCGACGGGTCCTCGACGACCCGCCAGGTCACGCTGTCGGGGCCGAACAGACCGGCATCCGCGTTCCGCGTGGTCAGGGCGGTCATCGCGTCGAGACTCGCACACGACCGGCCGTCAGGCACCTCGGGCGGTACGGGACCGCAGCGCGGCCAGCAGCGCTCGGGCGTACGCGCACTCGGCGTCGGCGGACTCGTACGACTGCTCGGCGCCGTCCTCGTCGACGACCACGGCGCAATGCCTGCTCGCCGGGCCCCCGTTCGGCGCCTCGAGCCGGCGGAAGCGCGCCCCGAGCAGCTCACGCAGCTGCCCCTCCGTCGGCAGCCAGAGGGCGTCGGGCAGCTGCACGGCGTCCAGCGCCCACTCGGTCGTGCCGTTGAAGCCGAGAACGCGGCCGCCCCGCGGCATCTCGTGCACCTCCACCGTCATGTCGCTGAGGTGGAAGACCTCGTGGTCCATGCCGCGGTCGGGCAGCACGAACCGGTCGCCCGGCGCAGGTGTCCACAGCAGCCCGGCCAGGCGGAGCTCGTCGGCCAGCGCGACGGTCAGCACCGGGCGCGGGAGCTAGTCGTCGCCGTCATCGCGGTCGTCGTCGTCGCGGTTCGTCGTCGCGGTCGTCGTCGTCGCTGTCGTCGTCGGGAGCCTCGACCTCACTCCGACTGCTGCCCCGGTTCGAGCCGCTGCGGTCGCGGACACGGTCCTCCTTGCGCTCTCGCGCGTTGTCGCTGGCCGCGGAACCGCGCGACCCCGACCCGCTCGACCCGGAGCCGCTCGACCCGGAGCCGCTGGACCCAGAACCGCTGGATCCCGAGCCGTTCGACCCCGACCCGCTCGACCCCGAGCCGGTGGACCCAGAGCCGGTGGACCCGGAGCCGCCCGAGTCCGACGTGGCCCCGGGGCGGGGCGCGGTCGTGCCTGTGGCGGGCGGACGAGCGGGAGCGGTC
>JALYNK010000247.1 GCA_030773235.1 Actinomycetota bacterium
CCGAAGACCGCTTCCCGTCCGACCTGCGCTACACCGCCGAGCACGAGTGGGTGCGGGTGCTCGAGGAGGGCGACCACCCGGTGGTGCGCGTCGGCATCACGTCCTACGCGCAGGACTCGCTGGGCGACATCGTGTTCGTGACCCTGCCGCAGCCAGGGGAGTCGTTCGACGCGGGGCAGGCGCTCGGCGAGGTGGAGTCGACCAAGAGCGTCAGCGATGTGTACGCACCGGTCGCCGGCACGGTCCGCAGCCGCAACGACGCGCTCGACAGCAACCCCGAGCTCGTCAACTCCGACCCGTACGGCGAGGGCTGGTTGGTCGAGCTGGAGGTCAACGGCGGGCGGGGTGCGCTCGACGCCGAGGCGCTGCTGGACGCGGACCGCTACCGGGAGCTGCTGACCTGACCACGCTCGGTCGAGCCGCGACCTCCGGTCGAGGGTCACGGTCACGGACCGTCAGGGGCTGGTTGACCCCCGTCTCCGGCGCCCACTACGGTGCGCCGGAGCCCGCCTCGCGGCTCGCCGGAGCAGGGCAGCGCCGCCCGCGGGCGGCCGCGCGGAACGGGAGGCAGCGCACGTGTTCTGCACGCAGTGCGGACATCAGAACCCCGAGGGCAGCCGCTTCTGCGCTCAGTGCGGCACGGCGATCGCCGCCCCGCCCAACCGGGGGCCCCACGGCGCGCCCGACAGCACTTCGACGATCTCGCTCTCCGTGCTGCAGTCCGCGCTCGACCAGGGCGAGGGGGGGCAGGCGCCCGCGGTGGAGCAGGTGCTGCAGGAGCGGCCGCCGGCCGGCACCGCCCTCCTCGTCGTCAAGCGCGGCCCCAACGCCGGCAGCCGCTTCCTGCTCGACGCCGACGTCACGACCGCGGGGCGGCACCCGGAGAGCGACATCTTCCTCGACGACGTCACCGTCTCCCGGCGTCACGCCGAGTTCGTGCGGCAGGGCGGGCAGTTCCTCGTCCGTGACGTCGGGAGCCTCAACGGCACCTACCTCGACCGGGAGCGGATCGACTCCGCGGTGCTCGCCGGCGGCGACGAGGTGCAGATCGGCAAGTACCGCCTGGTCTTCCTGGCCGGCTCGCGCAGCAGCGAGCGGGCGTGACCGCGAGCCCGGAGGCGCTCCCCCCGCGGTCGATGAGCATCGGGGAGGTCCTCGCTCAGCTGCGCCCGGAGTTCCCGGACATCACGATCAGCAAGATCCGCTTCCTCGAGGACGAGGGGCTCGTCAAGCCCCAGCGCACCAGCTCGGGCTACCGCAAGTTCACTCTCGAGGACGTCGGCCGGCTGCGCTACGTGCTCAGCGCGCAGCGCGACCGGTACCTGCCGCTGCGGGTCATCAAGGAGCACCTCGACGCCATCGACCGGGGGCTGGAGCCGCCCGCGCAGAGCGCGTCCGGGCCGCGGGTGCCCCGCGCGCTCGTCGCCGCGGAGGGTCTGCCGACCGCCGACACGTTCCGCCCGGACGCCAGCGAGGTGCGCATCAGCCGCGCGCAGCTGCTGCAGGCCGCCGGGCTCGCCGAGGAGCAGCTGGCGCAGCTGGAGCAGTACGGCCTGCTGGGACCGCGGCCCGGCGGCAACTCATACGACGGCGACGCGCTGCTCGTCGCGAAGACGGTGGCGGAGATGGCACGGTTCGGCATCGAGGCGCGTCACCTCCGACCGTTCAAGGCCGCCGCCGACCGGGAGATCGGGCTGCTCGAGCAGGTCGTCACGCCGCTGGTGCGCCAGCGCAACCCCGAGGCGCGGGCGCGCGCCGAGGAGGTCGTCCGCGAGCTGGCCGCGCTGTCGGTGAAGCTGCACAGCACGCTCGTGCGGCAGGGGCTGGGGCCCGGTCTGCGCCGCTGACAGCAGGGCGTGGTGCGGCGACCCGTTGGCGTCCCGCCCCTCCGCTCAGCACGAGCGAGAGGCGCCGCCGAGGGTAGGGTCGGGAGCCCGATCCGCCCCGTGAGGAGGACGCCGTGGACGAGCCCGAGCGGACCACGTTGTCCGACCTCAGCGTCGTCGGCGTACGGGTCGAGCTCCCCAGCCAGCAGCCGATCGTGCTGCTCAAGGAGGTCGACGGCGACCGCTACCTCCCGATCTGGATCGGCGCCGTCGAGGCGACGGCGATCGCGTTCGCGCAGCAGGGCGTGGTCACGGCGCGGCCGATGACGCACGACCTCATGCGCGACCTGCTCGCCGCCTTCGACCGCCCCCTGCGCACCGTCACGATCACCGAGCTCCGGGACGGCGTGTTCCACGCCGAGCTGGGCTTCGACGGCGGGGTCGTGGTGAGCGCCCGACCGTCGGACGCGATCGCGCTGGCGCTGCGCACTGGCGCTGCGCTGCGCGGGGAGGAGGCGGTGCTCGCCGAGGCCGGCATCGCCATCCCCGACGAGCAGGAGGACGAGGTCGAGAAGTTCCGGGAGTTCCTCGACCAGATCAACCCGGAGGACTTCCACTCTTGATCAGCCGGTCCGGCCTCGGAACCGGTCCGTGCGGCAGCGCCGCGTCGACCCGACGCTCGTGCGGGACGCGCCGGGCGCGGTCGTTGACCCTCCGGCAGGTGCTCCCTAGCGTGCGTTGCGACCTCACGCCGAGGTCGACGGCCCCGCCTGCGGGCAGGACCGTCGGGCAGAGAGGCGGGCCTCAGTGCCGCACGAGCAGGGTCAGACGGGCGGGCGCGCGAGCAGTCCCGACGGCGCGCAGGTCCCGGTCGGGTCGCGCCCGGTGCTGGGGCTGCAGGGGTCGCTGTTCGACGACCTGCCGGTGGAGGAGCGGCCCGGCGCGCAGCCCGAGGGGCTCGGCTACCGCGGGCCGACGGCCTGCGCAGCGGCGGGCATCACGTACCGGCAGCTCGACTACTGGGCCCGCACGGGGCTCGTCGAGCCGAGCGTGCGCGAGGCGGCGGGCTCGGGCAGCCAGCGGCTCTACTCGTTCCGGGACATCCTCGTCCTCAAGATCGTCAAGAAGTTGCTCGACGCCGGGGTGTCCTTGCAGAACATCCGCACCGCGATCGCCGCGCTGCGCGACCACGGCGTCGAGGACCTCGCACAGATCACGCTGATGAGCGACGGCACCACGGTGTACGAGTGCACGTCGACGGACGAGGTCGTGGACCTGCTGCAGGGCGGGCAGGCGGTGTTCGCCATCGCCGTCGGCCGCCAGCTGCGCGACGTCGAGGGCTCGCTGGCCCAGCTGCCCGGCGAGCGGGCGCAGGAGGTCCGCACCGGCGACCCGCAGGCCGACGAGCTCGCTCCCCGCCGCCGGCGTCGCACCGCGGGGTAGTAGCGGCCCCAGCACAGGCGGCGCCAGCACAGGCGGCCCCAGCGCCACGTCGACGCCCGTCAGTGGGCGACGGACGTCGCGGACGGCAGTAGGCTGGCGTTGCCGACGACCCCGCTCGGGAGAGTCCCTCCGCCGCCAGCGGAGGGCGCCGAAGGAGCAATCCTCCCCGAAACCTCTCAGGCACCGGAACCGCGCGGACGAGGC
>JALYNK010000248.1 GCA_030773235.1 Actinomycetota bacterium
ACAGCACGTCGGCGCTGGCGAGACGGGGAGGACACGCGCACCCGGTCGGGGGCGCCGTGTGGTAGGGCCGATCCTAGCGGCTGGTCCCTCTCCGCACCCCGTGACGAGGACCACGGGCCGGCGCGGCGCGGGACCACCGGTTCTCCCGTGCGGCGTGGGGCAGGGGCGGCATCATGGACGCGGTGAGGGCGAGTCGGTGCGCGCTGCCGTGACGGGGACGCGGTGAGCACGCTGCAGGAGCGGGGCGCTCCTGCGACCGCGCCGCCGCCCGCCGCCTGGACGTTCCGGCACGCGGCCCGCCTGCTCGCCGCCGCGTTGGCGATCGCCGTCGCGCTCGGCGTCGCCGCCCGGCTGTACTCGCCCAGCGCGCTGTGGCTGGACGAGGCGCTGTCGGTCGCCATCGCCCGCCGGCCGCTGCCCGAGCTGTTCGACGCGCTGCGCCGCGACGGCTCGCCGCCGCTGTACTACCTGCTGCTGCACGGCTGGACGATCGTCTTCGGCACCTCCGACGTCGCCGTCCGGGCGTTGTCGACGGTCTTCAGCCTCGCCACGCTCCCGCTGGTCTGGCGGGCCGGGCGCGCGCTCGGCGGCCCGCTCGTCGGGGCCAGCGCGCTGCTGGTGCTCGCCGTCAACCCGTTCGCCGTGCGCTACGCGACCGAGGCGCGGATGTACGCGCTGGTGCAGCTGCTCGTCACCGCCGGGCTGCTCGCCGTGCTGCGGGCACTGGACCGCCCGTCGCTCGCCCGCCTCGCGCCCGTCGGGCTGCTGTCCGGACTGCTCGCGCTGACGCACTACTGGGCGCTGTTCCTGCTGGCCTGCGCGGCCGGCGTCCTGCTCGCGCTGGCCCGCCGGTCGCCGGACCGCCGCCCCGCCGCGCTGCGCACCCTGGCCGCGCTGGTGTCCGGCGGAGTCCTGTTCCTGCCCTGGCTGCCGACCTTCCTGTTCCAGGTGCAGCGCACGGGGACGCCGTGGGCACCGACGCCCGGCTTCGTCGACGCGTACTACACGGTGACCGGTTGGTCGGGCGGTGGCGGCGGGCTCGGCGTCGTCCTCACGCTGCTGCTGCTCGGGCTCGGCGGGCTCGCCCTCGTCGGGCGGCGGGCGCACGGCGGCATCGTGCTCCGGCGGCCCGTCGACCCGGTCGCGCTCGCGCTGCTGGCGGTGTCGGCCGGCACGCTCGTCCTCGGCCTGCTGGCCGGGATGCTCCTGTCGGCCGGGTACGCCGCGCGCTACAGCTCGGTCGCGCTCGTCCCGGGCCTGCTGCTGGCCGCCCTCGGGCTGCGGGCGCTGCCCCCGCGCCCACGCGCCGTCGTGCTCGCGCTGGCCGCCGTCACGGGCCTGGCCGGGGCTCTGCCGCAGCCGCTGTCGACGAAGCGGACCCAGGCCGTCGTCACCGCCGCGACGCTCGCGGTCAGGTTGCAGCCCGGCGACACGGTCGTCTACTGCCCCGACCAGCTGGGGCCCGCGGTGAGCCGCCTGCTGCCGCCAGGGACGAAGCAGGTCGTGTACCCCAGCTTCGGCTCGCCGGAGCTCGTCGACTGGGTCGACTACGCCGAGCGCAACGCCGCCGCGTCGCCCCAGGCGTACGCGCAGGACCTCGACCAGCGTGCGCCCGGCGTCGTCTGGCTGGTCGTCAGCGGCGGCTACCGGACCTTCGGACGGCAGTGCGAGCAGCTCGCCGAGGCGCTCGAGGAGCGGCGCGGCGAGGGGCGAGTCGTCCAGAACGCCCGCCGCGGCTACGGCGAGCAGCAGGCCGTGACGCGCTTCGGCCCGCTGGTCAGCGCCGGTCGCTGACCGACGTCGGCGACGCGCAGCCGCTCTCGGGCCGCTCGCCCGGCCGTCCCCGCTCGGTAGCGTCGGCCCGGTGCCGGTGACCGTCGAGCAGGCGAGCGCGGGGCTGCGGTCCTTCGTCGACGCCGCCCCGTCCCCGCTCCACGCCGTCGTCGCGATGACCGCGGCCCTGCGCGCGGCCGGCTTCACGGAGCTCGACGAGCGGGAGGCCTGGTCGCTCGCACCCGGCCAGCAGGCGTACGTGGTGCGCGACGGCAGCAGCCTCGTCGCCTTCCGGACGGGCAGCGCCCCGGTCGCCGACGCCGGGCTGCGGCTGGTGGGAGCGCACACCGACTCCCCCACCTTCTCCGTACGCCCGCGGTGGGACGTGCGGCAGGCGGGCTACCGGCTCGTCGGGGTCGAGCCGTACGGCGGGCTCCTCGCGCACACCTGGCTCGACCGCGAGCTCACCGCCGCCGGGCGGCTCGCGGTGCGGACGCCGGAGGGCGATGTGCAGCTGCTCCCGGTCGTGCTGCCGGGCGCGCCGCTGCGCCTGCCCTCCCTCGCCATCCACCTCGACCGCGCGGTCCGAGAGGGCCTCGTGCTCGACCCCCAGCGCCACCTGGTGCCGGTGTGGGGCCCGGACCTCGACACCGAGCCGGGGCTGGTCGACGCGCTCGCGGACGCCGCAACGGTGGCGGCGGACGACGTGGTCGGCCACGACCTCGTGCTCGCCGACGGCCAGCCGGCGGCGGCCACCGGCGCGGACGGGACGTGGATCGCCGCGCCCCGCCTGGACAACCTCGCCTCCTGCTACGCCGGGCTCACCGCCCTGCTCGCCGCGCCGCCCGCCGCGCACACGCAGGTGCTCGTCGCCAACGACCACGAGGAGGTCGGCAGCGGCTCGGCGGAGGGCGCGCGCGGCTCGTTCCTCGAGGACGTCCTCGCCCGGCTCGTCGTGGCCACCGGCGACACCGACCCGCAGGCGCGCCACCGGGCGTTCGCCCGCTCTCGGCTGGTGTCGTGCGACATGGCTCACGCCGTGCACCCGACCCGCGCGGAGCGGCACGAGCCCGCGCACGCGCCGCGGCTCGGCGGCGGCCCGGTCGTCAAGGTCAACGCGAACCAGTCGTACGCCACCGACGCGGTCACCGGCGGCTGGTTCGCCGCGCGCTGCGCCGAGGTCGGCGTGCCGGTGCAGCACTTCGTCACCCGCGCCGACCTGCCGTGCGGGTCGACGATCGGTCCGCTCACCGCGACGCGCCTCGGGATCGCCACGGTCGACGTCGGCGCGCCGATGCTCGCGATGCACAGCTGCCGCGAGCTCGCGTCGGCGCGCGACGTCCCGCTGCTGGTGGACGCGCTCACCGCCTGCCTCACCCGCTGAGCCAGGTGCCTCAGACGGTGTAGCCCATCCGGAAACCGCCCCAGTGCCGGCCCCCACCGTGATCGGCGCGGACAGGTCCTGCATGAGCGCTCTGCGCGACGACTAGCGCCGCTCGACCGTGCGGCGTGCGAAGGCGCCGCACTCCTCTCGGCGCCCCTCTGGCTCCTGGTCGAGCAGCACGCGCTCCTGGGGGCGGCGGAGAGGTTCGGCAGACCCAGCCGAGCGAGGTCCTCCCGGCCGCAGGGCCTCGGGTTGTTGCCGTCCGGGCCGCAGTCCAGATCGCGCAGGTCAGCCCAGTCCAGGGGCGCGCGGG
>JALYNK010000249.1 GCA_030773235.1 Actinomycetota bacterium
CACACCAGCTGCAGGGACCCCCCAGCCTGGCGCGCGCGCTTGAGCCCACCGACCAGCACGCCGAGGCCGGTGGAGAGGCCGGTGGAGTCCAGCAGCTCCACGCCCTCCAGATCCAGGATCAGGTGACCGACCCTGGCCCGCCTCCACCCGGGGGCAGAGGCGGGTCAGGTCAGTCCGCAGAATGTCCGCAGACGGTCCCTGCGAGCCGTCTGCATCCGACGCTAGCCAACCAGCATTCGCGCCGGTCAGAGGGGTAGAGCGCAGGTCAGGGCTTCCCCCTCAGCCCTTCTCGAGGTAGCCGGCCCGCTCCTCGTCGACCAGCTGGGCGACGGCGGCGGCGAGCGCCGGGTGCCGGTCGAGCGCGGGGTCCGCGGCGACGACCTCCCCCGCGGCCTCCCGGGCGGCGAGGATGACGTCGGCGTCGCGCAGCAGCTGCAGCAGGCGCAGCGACGACCGGCGGCCCGACTGCGCGGCGCCGAGCACGTCGCCCTCCCGCCGCTGCTCCAGGTCCAGCTGCGCGAGCGCGAACCCGTCGGCGGTGGCGGCCACGGCGTCGAGCCGGGCGCGGGACGGGGCGCCCTCCTCGGCCTCGGTGACCAGCAGGCACAGGCCGGGGTGCCGCCCCCGGCCGATCCGCCCCCGCAGCTGGTGGAGCTGCGAGACCCCGAAGCGGTCCGCGTCCAGGACGACCATGACGGTCGCGTTGGGCACGTCGACACCGACCTCGACGACGGTGGTGGCCACGAGGACGTCCACCTCGCCGGCGACCACCCGGCGCATCACGTCCTCCTTCTCCTCCGCGGGCAGCCGGCCGTGCAGGGCGGCCGTGCGCAGGCCCGCGAGCGGTCCGGCGGCGAGCCGCGGCGCCTGCTCCACCACCGCGGCTCCGGGCCGCCGCCCCTCGTCGTCGGGCGGCTGGTCGACCTCGTCGTCCGGGGCGTCGCCGCCGATGCGCGGGCAGACGACGAAGACCTGCCGCCCCTCGGCGACGGCCTCGCGCACCCGCTGCCAGGCCCGCTCGAGCCACTGCGGCCGGTCGCACGGGACGACGACGGTCCGCACGGGCGAGCGTCCCGGCGGCAGCTCGGTGAGCGTGGAGACCTCCAGGTCGCCGTACACGGTCATGGCGACGGTGCGCGGGATGGGGGTCGCCGTCATGACCAGCACGTGCGGCGGCCGTACGCCCTTGGCCCGCAGGGCGTCGCGCTGCTCGACGCCGAAGCGGTGCTGCTCGTCGACGACCACGAGGCCGAGGTCCGCGAACTGCACGCCCTCCGACAGCAGGGCGTGGGTGCCCACGACGATGCCGGCCGCGCCCGACGCCGCCTCCGCGAGCGCCGCGCGACGGGTTCCGGCGCTCTGCGAGCCGGTGAGCAGCGCGACCCGGGTGGCGACGTCCCCGCCGCCCAGCTCCCCCGCCCGGGCGAGCGGCCCCAGCAGATCGCGCAGCGAGCGGGCGTGCTGCTGGGCCAGCACCTCGGTCGGCGCCAGGAGCGCGGCCTGCCCGCCCGCGTCGACCACCGCGAGCATCGCGCGCAGCGCTACGAGCGTCTTGCCCGACCCGACCTCGCCCTGCAGGAGCCGGTTCATCGGCGCCGGCCGCGCCAGCTCGGCGTGAAGCACCTCGCCCACCCCGCGCTGGCCCTCGGTCAGAGGGAAGGGGAGCGCAGCGTCGAAGGCGTCGAGCAGCCCGCCGGCCCGGAGGACGCGCGGCGTGCCCGGGGTGGAGCGCAGGGCGGCGCGGCGCTGCGCGAGCGTGACCTGCAGGACGAACGCCTCGTCCCACTTCAGGCGGCTCCGGGCGCTCTGGACGTCCGCCCAGCCGCGGGGCCGGTGGACGAGCTGCAACGCCTCCCCCAGCCCGGGCAGCGCGTGCCCGTCGCGCACGTCGGGAGGCAGCGGGTCGGCGCCGACGTCGACGACGGGCAGCACCGTGCGCAGCGCCTTGCGCAGCACGAACGTCGAGACCTGCCGGGTGGCCGGGTAGATCGGGACGAGCGAGCCGGCGAACTCGCCGGTCACGAGGTCCTCGTCGTCGTCGAGCGGCTGGAACTCCGGGTTGGTGAGCTGCCGCTTGCCGGCGAAGCGCTCGACCTTGCCCGCGAAGAACGCCCGGCGACCGGGCGGCAGGTCCTTGGTCACCCACTTCTTGTTGAACAGGGTGAGTGCGAGCGTGCCGCCCGCGCCGTCGGTGACGGTCAGGTCGGTCTTGTGGAGCTTCGGCCGGACCTGCCGCCCGGTGACCTTCACGACCTCGGCGAGCACCGTCGCGTGCTCGCCCACCACCAGGTCGCCGAAGGCGGTGAGCTCGCCCCGCTCGACGTAGCGGCGCGGGTAGTGGCGCAGCAGGTCGCCGACGGTGTGCAGGTCCAGGGACGCCGCGAGCGGACGCGCGGTGCGGTCGCCGAGCGCGGTGCGCAGCGAGGTGGACACGTCCACCCGCTACTCCGCCCCCAGCAGCACCGGCACGTCCTCCGGGCCGCCGGTCAGCACCTGCACCTCGACCTGCGGCCAGTGCTCCCGGACGTACGCGTGCAGCCGTTCCCCCAGCTCGCAGTCGCCCGACCGGGTGACGACGGTCAGGAGCTCGGCGGCCTCGACCAGCCGGTGCAGCAGCGCCCGAGCGACGGCTTCCACCTCGGCACCGAGCACGACCACCCGGCCGTCGAGCACGCCCAGGGCGTCGCCGGGGACGCAGAGCCCGGCGGAGGTCGTCGCCGCGGCGACGGCGGGGCGGACCTCCGCGCAGCGGACCTGGTCGGCGGCGGCCCGCATGGCCGCCACGTCCTCGTCCAGAGGTCGCGCCGGGTCGCCGACGGCGAGAGCGGCGAGGGCCTGCACCGGCGAGCGGACCGGCACGACGCGGACGTCGCAGCCGGCGGGGGCGAGGTCCGCGGCACCCGGCGCAGCGCGGTCACCGACGGCGACGAGGACGACCGACGAGGCTCCGGACGCGCGCACGGCTGCCGCCAGGCGCTGCGGCGCAGCGGGGTCGGTGCGCACGACGCCGGCGCCGACGGCGGTGAACAGGTCGCCGAGCCCCTCGGGGCACACGACGAGGGTCAGGCGCCCGGGGCGTGGCGACCCGGTGCCCACGGTCCCCGGGCGTGGCGACCCGGTGCCCACGGTCTCCGGGCCTCTCGACCCGGTGCCGTCCGACCCCGTGCCGTCCGACCCCGTGCCGTCCGACCCCGTGCCGTCCGACCCCGTGCCCGCCGACCCCGTGCCCGCCGACCCCGTGCCCGCCGACCCCGTGCCCGCGGGGGCGGAGCCCGCCGGTCCGGTGCCGGCGCGTCCCGGGAGCCTCGTCACGTGGATCCTCTCCACCGGACCCGCGGCGAGGCCGGCCTCCACGGCGGGGCCGATCGCGGCGACGGGCACGTGCACGTGGACGGCGGCGAGGTCGGCGCCGCCGACGACGGCGACGGAGGTGCCGAACCGGGCGAG
>JALYNK010000250.1 GCA_030773235.1 Actinomycetota bacterium
CGGAAGCTAAGCCTTTCAGCGCCGATGGTACTGCACGGGGAACTGTGTGGGAGAGTAGGACGCCGCCGGACAATCATTGAGTGGTTGGGGGTCATCCTGGGTGGGGTGACCCCCGACCCGTTTCAGGAGGCTCGGTGGGACGCGACAGCGGCCGCAGTGATGACCGAGCCGAGCCAGCGGCCGGCGCAGGACGACGGTCAGGCGCGCCGGCACGGGAGGCAGGCGCCGTGTCACGGGCTGCGGATCGTGACGGTCGTGCTCCGTCCGCGCGTGCCCGTCAAGACCCGCGCACCGGTGGCCGGAGGGGCGGCGTGCAGGGCGCGGCGTCAGGTGGGGCGCGTCCCGATCGGGATGCCGCTGCTGGACGTGGGTTGACGGGCGCCGGTACGAGCGCGACCGGGAGCGGCCGTGTCGGTCAAGGGCCGCCGCGCGGGGCCGGGAAGGCTCGTCAGGTCCCGGCTGAGCCTGGGCCTGCAGGTGCAGCGCGTCGTCACGAACAGCGTGAGGCCGACTCAGGGCGGCGCGGTGGGCCTGCGTCCGGTGCGCCGCGTCGCGGCGTTGCGGGCGGGCCTGGGGCTCGGGACGGTCGATCGGGTCGCCCGGTCGCCGGTGGCGCGGGCCGGGCCGGCGAGCGGGGCCCACAGCGCGGGGACGAGCCTGGACAACGCAGCCAGCGGGAGCCGGAGTCCGGCCGGAAGGCCTGGGGAGCCCGTACGAAGAGTTCGTCGGCACCGGACACAGCGGGAGACCGCCGAGGGGGTGCGGCTGCCCCGTGGTCCCAGCGCTCCGGTGCGGCAGGGGCGCCACGGCGGCGCAGCGACACGGCGGATGACCGGCGGAGCGCGCCGTCGGATGGTGGCCCTGCCGAGCGCGAGCGGCCACGGGCACCGGTGGCTGCGCGCGCCGGCGCGTATGACGAAGCGGCTGGCCGGCGGTCGGGTTCGGGTGACCGCCCGGCCCCGGCTACGTCGCAGGGTCGCCCCGGCGCCGGGGGACCTGTCCGCGGGGCCAGGGGGCCTCGGCAGCAGGATCTCGGGGCGGGACGCCCCGCGTACCGCCCGAGGGAGGGAGCTGACGCAGCCCCGGCTGGTGACTCGCCGGGGCAGGCCCCGCCGCAAGCCCGGTGGGCTGCCGAGCGGCGGCCGCGTGAGCGGGACGCCGGCACGGGTGCCCGACGGTCGGGGCAGACCGGGGAGCGGCTCCGCCGCGACGACGGCCCGCGCTCGACCGCAGGTCCTCGCGGACCGGAGCGCGCGGCCGTGGCGCGGGATCCGCGCCGGGAAGCCCGCCAGGCGCTGACGCGGGTGCCGCTACCGGATGACGTCGACCCTCGCGAGCTCGACGCGGAGGTCCGGGCGGAGCTCCGGTCCTTGAGCAAGGACACCGCGGAGCGCGTCAGCAAGCACCTCGTGATGGCCGGGCGGCTCCTCGACGACGACCCGGAGCAGGCGTTGACGCACGCTCGCGCCGCCGCGGCGCTCGCAGGGCGCGTCGGCACCGTCCGTGAGGCACTCGGGCTCGCCGCGTACCGCGCCGGGGAGTGGGCGCAAGCGCTGTCGGAGCTGCGCGCCGCCCGCCGTATCACCGGTCGGGCCGACCACCTCGCCGAGATGGCCGACAGCGAACGCGGACTCGGGCGGCCCGAGCGCGCGCTCGCGCTGCTCGACGACCCCGACGCGGCACGCCTCGCCTCGGCCGAGCGGGTCGAGCTGGCCGTCGTGGGCAGCGGCGCGCGGCGCGACATGGGACAAGCCGGAGCCGGCGTCGTCCTCCTCCAGCCGCTGGTGCATGCGACCAAGCCTCGGCACCCCTGGGCGGCCCGGCTCTGGTACGCCTACGCCGATGCGCTGCTGGCGGCGGAGCGGGTCGACGAGGCGCGCGAGTGGTTCCGTCGGGTGGCCGAGCACGACGACGGCGAGACCGATGCCGACGAGCGACTGCTCGAGATCGACGGGGTGCTCCTGGAGGACACGCAGGACGAGGACGACGATCCGGTGGAGGTCGAGCCAGGCCGCGAGCAGGAGGACGCGCAGTCGCTCGCTGCCCTGGCCAGGGACGTGGTCGTGCGTGCCGGCCGTGCGCTGCCCCCGCCCGTACCGGTCGCGCAGCCACCCGCGTCCCCGCCTGCGCCGGTCCCGCCCAGCGTGGTCCCGGCGGTGCTGTTCGCCGCGCCGCCCGAGGAGGACCCCGTCGACGGGCCGGCCCAGCCCGAGGAGCAGCGCTGACCCGGCCCGCCGACAGTCCGCCCTCAGCCGCCCACAGGCGGCGGTGCCGTCCACGACCCGCTCGTCGAGCCCTGATCGGGCAGCCGCCGCACCGGAGAGTCGCCCCGAGCGCCCGCGCACCTGCGGGCCGGGGAGGGGGACGCCGGTGGCGCGCGGGGACGCTGGAGCAGGGCCGGTCACATCTGCGGGCGGGGACGGCCCGGCCGCACGCAACGAGGTCCTGCTGGTGGGGCGCGTGGCAGCCGCGCCCGAGCAGCAGCGAGCTCCCGAGCGGGCACCGGCTGGTCGTCTGGCGGCTCGTCGTCGACCGACCGGCGGAGCGCCGGCACGTCGCGGCCGGTCGCCGTCCGCCCGTCGTGGACACCGTGGACTGCGTGGCGTGGACGGCTTCAGCCCGACGCTCCGCGGCGCGGCTCGTCGCGGGCGACGTCGCGCAGGTCACCGGTGCGCTGCGGAGGCGCTTCTGGCGGGCCGGCGCAGGCGCCGCGAGCCGCTACGAGGTGGAGGTCGAGGTCGTCGCACGGCTGCTGAAGCTCCCGCCGAGCCGCGCAGGACTCGTCCGGGTGCCGCGCGGAGCCTCGGCGACGCCTCCGCCCACCTGCACCAGAGCTCGTCCGGCACGCCGGAGGCGGGGGACGTCGGATCGTCGAGCGCACCGCTGCCGGGGTCGGCATGCTAGGGATCGTGTGCCGGGCGCGCCGGCCACGACGAGGAGGACGTGTGGCAGAGAGCCGGTACGACCCCCGCTACGACCCGCGGGCTCCGGAGGAGGAGAAGCCCCGCCCCTTCGCCGACCTGCCGCCGCCGCCGCCGGACGTCACCCCCGCCGGCGAGGCCTACGACTGGTACATCCGCGGACTGGACCTCCTGCAGAACGGCGACGCCAACGCGGCCGTGCAGCTGCTGGCGCACACGTCGGCCGCGCAGCCCGAGTCCCGCATGGTGCGCGAGGCCCTGGCGCGGGCGCAGTTCGACGTCGGCATGTACGAGGAGGCGCGGGCCAACTTCGAGTGGATCGTCGCGATCGACCCGGCGGACGACTACTCGCAGTTCGGCCTGGGTCTCGCAGCCACCAAGCTGGGCGACCTCGCGGCCGCGGTGGAGCACCTGGCGCTCGCCGCTGCCATGCGCCCGGACATCAACTACTACGGCACCGCGCTGCGTGGCGCGCGCGCCGCCCTCACCGCGTCGCGCCGCTGACCCGCGTCGG
>JALYNK010000251.1 GCA_030773235.1 Actinomycetota bacterium
GCGCCGCTCTGCTGGGTCTCACCGGCTGCGAGCGCCCCACACCGCTCGTCAGCGTCTACAGCGGCAACACCACGCTCAACGACCACGCGCTGTCGTTCTGCTTCCCCGGGCAGGACGCGGCCAAGGAGCCGGGCACGCCGGGCGCCTGCCGGTTCGACGCGGAGGGCCGTACGCCCGAGGTGCTCGAGGTCAAGCCCGGCGACCAGGTCGTCATCGACGTCGACAAGGACCTCGTGGAGAGCGGCTGGA
Source organism: Actinomycetota bacterium (assembly GCA_030773235.1). GTDB lineage: Bacteria > Actinomycetota > Actinomycetes > Mycobacteriales > SCTD01 > JALYNK01. The sequence continues at coordinate 250 of JALYNK010000251.1, forward strand.
CCGCGGTCCTGCGCGCGCCGGGTGCGCAGCCGGGGCGGCTGGCCGTGCAGGACGAGCACGTCGCCTACTTCGAGCCGGACTTCTCGCGCGCCCCGCAGCTGACGCTCGAGGTGCTCAAGCTCGACGGGCCGCGCGACGACGCCCGCCCGGTCGGCATCTGGCAGTTCGTCCTCGTCGCCAGCAACTAGCGCGCGGTGCCGGCGCCGGCTGGCGCCGAGCGGCCCTGGGCGCCCGGCTCAGCTCAGGCCAACCGGCGCTCGCCCACGACGTCGTACTCCGCGACCGACGCGGACAGCAGCGCGGCGGACTGCTCCACACCGCGGCGACCGGCTCCGGCAGCCGGCGGCGACGAGCACGTCCCGGTACCGCTCCACCGGCAGGTCGGTGTACGTCACCTCCTGCCCGGTGGCGTACGACACGGCCAGCTCGGCCAGCTCGGCCAGCGTGAACGCCTCCCCGCCGAGCTCGTGCGCCTCACCCGCGGCCGTCGAGCACCTGCTGCGCCGCGGCGTGCCCGCCGGCGATCTGGTCGCCGCCGGGCGCCGCGTCGAGTCCCTGGCCGACCTCGCCGAGCGCCGTGTGGTCGTGCGGCGCGCCGACTACGACGACCCGGGCTCCCTGCGGGAGGCGTTCGCCGGGGCGGAGCGCGTGCTGCTCGTGTCGGGCAGCGAGGTCGGGCGGCGTACGCAGCAGCACGCCGACGCGGTCGATGCGCCCAGGAGGCCGGCGTGCAGCTCGTGGCGTACACGAGCATCGCCAGGGCCGACACCTCGTCGCTGCTGCTAGCCGAGGAGCACCGGGCCACCGAGCGGCTGCTCGCGGAGTCCGGGCTGCCGCACGTGCTGCTGCGCAACAGCTGGTACGTCGAGAACTACACGGCTCAGCTACCGACCTACCTGCAGCACGGTGTCGTCGGAGCCGCGGACGGCGGGCGGGTGAGCGCCGCGACGCGGGCGGACTGCGCCGAGGCCGCCGCCGCCGTCCTCACCGAGGACGGGCACGCGGCGGCCGAACTGCCCGGTGGCACCGGTGACGACGACGGTCACGGGTCCTCCTCCCGCTGCGGGCGCGCGCCCGGCTCAGCCCTCGAGCTCGGTGGCGACGGCGCGCAGGATCTGCGCCACGCGGCGGCCGGTGTCGCGGTCGGGGTACTTCCCTCGCCGCAGTCCGGGCTGCACCCGGGCCTCGAGCATCTTGATGACGTCCTCGACCATGCGGCCGAGGTCCTCTGCGCCGCGCCGGGCGGCGGGCAGCGTGGGGGGCGCCTCGAGCACGCTCAGCGACAGCGCCTGCTCGCCGCGCTTGCCGGCGGCGACGCCGAACTCCACGCGCGTCCCGGCATTGAGCTCCTCGACGCCGACCGGCAGCGCGCTGCGCGGGACGAACACGTCACCGCCGTCGTCGCGGGACACGAAGCCGAAGCCCTTCTCCCTGTCGAAGAACTTGACCTTACCGGTGGGCACGTCTGACCTCGTCCGCTCGAGCCGACCGGTCTGGTCGGACCACCCGAACAGGCTAGTGGCGCGGTCGATCCGGCCCTGTGGAGCGGACACGGTCGACCGGGCACGGTCGACCGGGCACTGTCGACCGGGCCGGGCGCTCCGCTCGCCTGCCTGCGCGACCTAGGCTCGCGCCGTGCCCCAGCCGTACGCCACGCAGCAGCCGCGGCGGCCCGGGGACCGGCTGGTGCAGGTCGGGACGGCGCTGTTCGCGGTCGGGCTCGTCGCGGTCGTCGCGGTGTTCGTGCCGGCGTTGCTCGCCGACCGGGTACCGCCGCTGCCGGCGGTGGTCACGGCGCTGTCGCTGCTGCCGCTGGGGTTCGCACTCGCCCTGGCCGGCCTGCTGCGCAGCGCCCGCACCGGCCGCCGCGAGGCCCGCCGGGCCAGGCGCGCCCCCCGCCGGTAGCGGTCAGCGCGCTCCGGTCGCGCGCAGCGCGTCGTTCAGCGATCCCGACCGGAACGCCTCGGCCACCACCTGCGCGAAGCCCTCCGCCCGGACCGCCTCGCACGCGTCGTCGTCCCAGCGCGCGAGCGCCTGCGGGTCGAGCTCCACGCGCGCGCGCCCGTCCCCCAGGTCGCGGACCCGCACGTCGGCCACCGGCGCGAGGCACGTGCGCAGCGCCCGCTCCGCGCGGTCCACGCGGGCGAGCCGCGACGGCGTCACCTGCAGGCCGTACGCGATCCGGCTGGCCAGGCAGGCCAGGGCCGGCTTGTCCGCGGTCGCCAGCCCCCACCGGCGGCTCGCCGCGCGGACCTGCCCCTTGGTGAGCCCGGCGTCGAGCAGCGGTGTCACCGCGCCGCGCTCCGCGGCCGCGCGGATGCCGGGCCGGAAGCCGGCCAGCGCGTCGTCGGCGTTCGTCCCGGTGGCGACCCAGGGCAGCCCGAGCTCGGCGGCGACCGGGCGCAGGGTGTCGAGGAGGGTGGCCTTGCAGTGGAAGCAGCGGTCGGGACCGTTGGCGACGTAGCCCGGGCGCGACAGCTCGTCGGTGCGCGGGAGGACGTGCCGCACACCGACGTCGGCCGCGAACCGCTGCGCGGCCGGCAGCTCGTCGAGAGCCAGGCTCGGGCTCACCGCCGTCGCGGCGACCACCCGGTCGCGCCCCAGCGCGCGGGCGGCGGCGGCGAGCAGGAACGCCGAGTCCGCACCCCCGGAGAAAGCCACGACCACGCCGCCCAGGCCGTGCAGCCGCTGTTCGAGCGCGGCCAGCCGGGTGTCGAGGTCGTCCACCAGGCTGAGCGTAGGTGCGGCAGGCGGCTCGAGCGTCGGCTGCGCGGGGGCCGCCTGCCGCCCCTGGGATGGCTCCTCGCTCAGCCGCCGGAGCCGCCCTCGCCGACGCTGTACTGCTGCCCCGGCATCTGCTCGCGCGCCTCGCGCGTGTCCGCCTGCTCCCAGTCGTCGGGCGCCGCGGCCTGCGCCTCGTCCACCGGCGCCCCGCGCGGCGCCTCGCCGAGCAGGTCCGCGTCGCCGCCCGCTCCGGACAGCGGACCCTCCACCGTGCTGTCCGCCGAGCCCTCGTCCACGCCCTCCGGAGAGACCAGCCCCTCGCCGCCCGTCATGTCGCTCTCCCTCCGGTCGGCAGCCGCAGCGGCCGCGCCCGCAGCCGCTCTGCCCGGGCCGGGCGGCGGCAACCGAGCGGGCGCGACCGGGTCGGCGCCGGCCGCAGTGGCTGCC
>JALYNK010000252.1 GCA_030773235.1 Actinomycetota bacterium
ACCGCCGCCTGCACCAGGCACTCGTCCAGCGGCACGAGCGCGTCGCCGAAGCGCCGCAGCCCCGCCTTGTCGCCCAGCGCCTCGCGCAGCGCCTGCCCCAGCGCCAGGCTGGTGTCCTCGACGGTGTGGTGCGCGTCCACCTCGAGATCGCCCCGGGTGCGCACGGCGAGGTCGAAGCCCGCGTGCTTGCCGAGCTGGGCGACCATGTGGTCGAAGAACGGGACGCCGGTGTCGCTGGACGCCTCGCCGGTGCCGTCGAGGTCGAGCTCGACGCGGACGTCGCTCTCCTTGGTCTGGCGGGAGACCACGGCGCTGCGGCTCACGGGAGCACCTCTCGGACGACGTCGGCCAGGGCGGAGAGGAACAGCGTCGTCTCGCTCTCCGTGCCGGCGCAGACGCGCAGCCAGCCGGTGAGCCCCGGGCCGGTCGACACGTCGCGGACGAGCACGCCGCGGTCGAGCAGCGCCCGCCACGCCGCGGCCGGGTCGGCGAACGGCCCGAAGAGCAGGAAGTTCGCGTCGGTCGGCACGACCTCGAGCCCGAGCCCGCGCACGCCGGTGACCATCCGGTCGCGCTGCGCCTTGACCGCCTCGACGGTGCCGAGCAGCTCGTCGGTGTGGGCCAGCGCCGTGCGCGCGGCGACCTGGGTGAGCGCGGACAGGTGGTACGGCAGCCGCACGAGGCGCAGGACGTCGACGACCTCCGGCGCGGCGGCGAGGTAGCCGACCCGGGCGCCGGCCATCGCGAACGCCTTGCTCATCGTCCGGCTGACGAGCAGGTGCGGGTAGCGCTCGAGCAGCGTCACGGCGCTCGGCGCGGCGGCGAACTCCGCGTACGCCTCGTCGACGACGACGACCGGCGCGGCCTCGCACACCGCCTCGACCACCTCGAGCGGGATCGCCGTGCCGGTGGGGTTGTTCGGCGTGGTCACGAACACCACGTGCGGCGCGTGCCGCTCCACGGCGGCGACCGCGTGCTCGGCGGACAGCGTGAAGTCCGCAGCCCGCCGCTCGGCGACCCAGGCCGTGCCGGTGCCCTTCGCCAGCAGCGGGTGCATCGAGTACGACGGCTCGAAGCCGAGCGCGCGCCGCCCCGGCCCGCCGAACGCCTGCAGCACCTGCTGCAGCACCTCGTTCGAGCCGTTCGCCGCCCACACCTGCTCGACCGCCAGCGGCGCACCGGTGCGCCCGGTCAGGTACGCGGCGAGATCGGCGCGCAGCGCCTGCGCCTCGCGGTCGGGGTAGCGGTGCAGCGTCACGGCCGCCTCGCCGACCGCCCGCTGCAGGTCGGCGACGAGCGCCGGCGAGGGGGCGTAGGGGTTCTCGTTGACGTTGAGCTGCACGACCGTGCCGACCCCGCCCGCTCCCGACTGCGGCGCGCCGTACGGCACGGCACCGCGCAGGTCGTCGCGGACCGGCAGCTCCCGCAGGCGGCCGCTCACCGGACCCGGACCTGGACGGCCTCGACGTGCGCGACGAGGTCCTCCGCGGTGCCCAGCGCCTGCACGCGCGGCGCGACCTCGGCGAGAGCGTCGCGGGTGTACTCGACGAGCGACATGCGCTTGAGGAACGACTGCGTCGACAGGCCGGCGGTGAAGCGCGCGGTGCCGCCGGTCGGCAGGACGTGGTTGGACCCGGCGAGGTAGTCGCCGAGGCTCACCGGCGTCCAGCCACCCACGAACACCGCACCTGCGCTGCGCACCCTGCGGGCGCGCTCCGGCGCGTCGGCGGTGACGACCTCGAGGTGCTCGGGCGCCCACGCGTCCAGCAGCGCGAGGCCGTGGTCGAGGTCGTCGACGAGCACGTGCGCGCTCTGGTCGGCGAAGGCGGTGCGCACCCGCTCCTCGTGCCGGGTCGCGGCGACCTGGCACGCCAGCTCCGCGTCGACGGCGTCGAGCAGCTCGGCGCTGTCGGTCACGAGCAGGCACGCCGCCTGCGGGTCGTGCTCGGCCTGCGCGACGAGGTCGGCGGCGACGTGCGCCGGCACGGCGAAACCGTCGGCCAGGATCCCGATCTCGGTCGGGCCGGCCTCGCTGTCGATCGCGCAGCGGCCCTGGACGAGCCGCTTGGCGGCGGCGACGTAGACGTTGCCCGGGCCGGTGATGACGTCGACCGGCGCCACGCCCTCCACGCCGTACGCGAGCATCGCGATCGCCTGGGCGCCGCCGACGGCGTACACCTCCTCCACGCCGAGCAGCGCGCAGGCGGCCAGGACGACCGGGTGCGGCATGCCGTCGCGCTGCGGCGGACTGGCGACCGCCAGCGAGCGCACTCCAGCGACCTGGGCGGGGACCGCGTTCATGACCACGCTGCTCGGATAGGCGACGCGCCCGCCCGGGACGTACAGCCCGACCCGGTCGACCGGCACCCAGCGCTCGGTGACGGTGCCGCCGTCGACCACCTGCACGGTCACCTCGTCGCGCAGCTGCGCGGTGCTCACCGTCCGCGCGCGGCGGGCGGCCTCCTCGAGCGCGTCGCGCACCGCCGGGTCGAGCCCGTCGAGCGCGCGCCGGAGCGCGTCGGCGGGCACCCGCAGGTCGTCGAGGCGCACGCCGTCGAAGCGCTCGGTGGCGTCGCGCACCGCGTCGGCGCCGCGGGTGCGGACGTCGTCGACCACCGGCCGCACGATCTCGACGGCATCGGCGACGTCGACGGCGGCCCGGGGCAGCACCCCGCTCGGATCGGCGTCGCGGCGCCCGCGCAGGTCGATGCGGGTCAGCACGGCGACGCTCCTCACGCGGGCTCCTGGCGGAACGGTCAGACTAACGGCGCTCGACACTGCCGGGGCTCGCGCGGCCCGTACGCTCCCGAGCGTGGCGGACCTGCCCCTGTTCCCGCTCGGCGCCGTGCTGTTCCCCGGGCTGGTGCTGCCGCTGCACGTCTTCGAGGAGCGCTACCGCACGCTCGTGGCCGAGCTGCTGGCGCGGCCGGAGCCGGAGCGCCGGTTCGGCGTGGTCGCGATCCGGGAGGGGCGCGAGACCGGCGTCGACGGCGCCCGCGGGCTGTACGAGATTGGCTGCACCGCGCAGGTGGAGCAGGTCGAGCGGCACGCCGACGGGCGGTACGACCTCGTGACCGTCGGCGCCGACCGGTTCCGGCTGCGGGAGGTCCGGACGGACCGGCCCTACCTCGTCGGCGACGTCGAGTGGCTGCCCGACGAGGTGGGGGCCGAGGCCGAGGCGGGCCTGCTGGCACGGGCGGTGCACGTGGCGTTCGCCGACTACCTGCAGGCGCTCGCCGAGGCGAGCGGAGCGCAGGTGGAGGCGCCCGACCTGCCCGGTGAGCCGCTGCTGCTGAGCCACCTCGTCGCCGCCACCGTCCAGGTCGACCTCGCCGACCGGCAGGCCTTGCTCGCCGAGCCGGACGCCCGGTCGCGGCTGCGCGCCGAGCTCGCCCTG
>JALYNK010000253.1 GCA_030773235.1 Actinomycetota bacterium
GGGAAGCAGCTCCGATCGACGGGGGCGGGACGGCGCGGGCGCGCGACGTCGCGAGTGGCCAGCAGGCCCCTACAGGTAAGCGGGCGCGCCGGCCGGGAGCACGAAGCGGAAGGCGGCGCCTCCGGAAGGGGCGCGCTGCACCTCCACGCTGCCGCCGTGCGCCTCGACGAGGCCCTTGACGATGTAGAGGCCGAGGCCGGTGCCGGTGCGCCGGTTGCCGCGCCAGAACCGGGTGAACACCCGTGCGGCGGTCTCGGCCGGGATGCCCTCGCCCTCGTCGCTGACGACGACCTCGACCCCGCCGCCGTCCTCGCGGACGGTGAGCGTGACCGTGCCCGCCCCGTGCCGCAGCGCGTTCTCGACGAGGTTGCCGAGCACCTGGTCGAGCTTGTCCGGGTCCGCCCAGACCTCGGGGAGCGGCTCGGCCACCTCGACGCGGAACCGGTCCTCGGGCTCACCGGACGCGACCGCTCCCGCGGCCGCCTTGCGCACCAGCGCCGGCACGTCGACGACCTGCTTGCGCAGCTCCAGCCGGCCCGCGTCGATGCGGCTCACGTCGAGCAGCTCGGCGAGCAAGCGGGTGACGCGGTCCGCGTCGGCGTTGACGGTCTGCAGCATCAGCCGCTTCTGGTCGTCGGAGAAGCGCTCCCAGCGGGCGAGCAGCGTCGCCGTGAACCCCTTCACGCTGGTCAGCGGCGAGCGCAGCTCGTGGGCGACGGTCGAGACCAGGTCGGCGCGGCTGCGGTCGGTGCGCTCGCGGGCCCGGTCGTCGCGCAGCGCCACGACGACCCGCTGCACCGACCGGCCCGGGCCGCGGATGTAGGACGCGGTGACGAGCAGTCCGCGGCCGTCCGGCAGCAGGAGGCGGCGCTCCGGCTGGCGGGTGCGGGTGGCGAGGCCCGACCAGGGGTCGGTGCACCGCCACCAGTCGTAGCCCTGCTCGTCCTGCAGCGGCAGCACCTCGCGCAGCGGACGGCCGACGCACCGGGCGGCCGGCACCTTGAGGATCCGCTCGGCGGCGCGGTTGACGACGGTGACCGCCTGCGCGGCGTCGGCGACGACGACGCCGTCAGGGAGGTCGGCGTACGCGGCGCAGTCCGGCACGGAACCTCCCGTCGCGCCCGTGGAGGCACGCACTCTAGGGCGAACCACCGTCACTCCGCTGCTGTCGGGCAGAGGCGTACAGGCAGACCGCGGCGGCGGCACCGAGGTTGAGCGACTCGGCACGCCCGTGCAGCGGCACGCGGACGCGGCGGTCGGCGCCGGCGAGCACGGGCTCGGGCAGGCCGTGCGCCTCGCTGCCGAACACCCAGGCGGTCGGGCCGCGCAGCGCGCCGCGGTCGAGCAGGTCGTCGAGGTCGTCCTCGCCCCGGCCGCTGGTGGCCAGCACGCTGAGGCCCCGCGCCCGCAGCGCGGCGAGCGCAGCCTCGACGTCGACCCCGGCGACCACAGGCAGGTGCCAGAGACTGCCGGCGCTGGCGCGCACGCACTTGCCGCCGTGCGGATCGGTCGAGCCCGCGGTGAGGACGAGCGCGTCGGCACCGGCCGCGTCCGCGGTGCGCAGGACCGTGCCGGCGTTGCCCGGGTCGGCCACGCGGTCGAGCACGGCGACGAGCCGGGGCCGGGCGGGGAGCACGTCCAGGCCGGTGGGCAGCAGGGCGGCGAGCCCGAGGAGGCCCTGCGGCGTCGCGGTCTCGGCCATCGCCGCGAGCACGGGCTCGGACACCCGGGTCACCGGGACGCCCCGGTCGCGAGCGGCGTCCTCCAGGTCGGGCAGCTGCCCCGTCCCGTACAGCGCGGTGAGCGCGCCGGCCGCGAGCGCCTCCCGGACCGCCTGCGGCCCCTCGACGACGAACCGCCCCTCCGCCTGCCGCGCGGCGCGGCGGTGCAGCCGGCGGACCGCCTTGACCGCGGATGACCGCGGCGAGGTCAGGTCGACGCGGGGACGGGGCCCGCCGGCGTGCGGTGCCTGCGTCAGGCGACGTCTCGGGCGTCGGCCGTCGCGTTCTGCGCCTGCGCGTCGCCGGGCAGCGCCGCCCGGGCGACCTCGACGAGCGCCGAGAAGGCCGCGGCATCGGTGACCGCGAGGTCGGCGAGGACCTTGCGGTCCACCTCGACGCCGGCGATCTTGAGCCCCTGCATGAAGCGGTTGTACGTCATGCCGTCGTTGCGGGCCGCCGCGTTGATGCGCGTGATCCACAGCTGCCGGAAGTCGCCCTTGCGCTTCTTGCGGTCGCGGTAGGAGTAGGTCGCCGAGTGGAGGACCTGCTCCTTGGCCTTGCGGTAGAGCCGGCTGCGCTGACCGCGGTAGCCGCTGGCGGCCTCGAGCGTCTCGCGCCGCTTCTTGTGGGCGTTGACCGCCCGCTTCACGCGTGCCACGTGGATCCCCTGTCTGAGTTCGGGCCGGGGCTAGGAGCCCAGCAGCTTCTTGACGGTGCGGACGTCCTGCGGCGCGACCTCGGCGGTGCCGGTGAGGCGGCGGGTCACGCGGCTGCTCTTGTGCTCCAGCAGGTGGCGCTTGCCCGCCCGCTGGAACAGCAACTTGCCGCTGCCCGTGACCTTGAAGCGCTTCTTGGCCCCGCTGTGCGTCTTCTGCTTGGGCATGTCGTCCCTCTCGTCGTGCCGGTCGTCCGGCCTGTCGTCGTGCGGTCGACCGGCCGGTCGTCCGTCAGGTCGTCCTGGACCCCGCGCCGGAGCAGGCGCGCGGCTGCCGGCCGCGCGGTGGCACCGGTGCCGCGGGCCCGGACCCGGTGGTCCGGGCTGGGCGGTCCCGGCGGGGGCGGTCCGGGCTAGGCCTGGACGCCCGCGTCCACGCGCCGCTCGTCGCGGGCCGCGGTCTCGGCCCGCTTGAGCTCGGCCGCGTTCTTGTGCGGCGCGAGCACCATGATCATGTTGCGGCCGTCCTGCTTGGGCGCGGCCTCGACGTAGCCGAGGTCGGCGACGTCCTGGCCCAGCCGCTGCAGCAGTCGGAACCCGAGCTCCGGCCGCGACTGCTCCCGGCCGCGGAACATGATGGTGATCTTGACCTTGTCGCCGGCCTTGAGGAACCGGACGACGTGGCCCTTCTTCGTCTCGTAGTCGTGCGGGTCGATCTTCGGCCGGAGCTTCATCTCCTTGATGACGGTGAGGACCTGGTTCTTGCGGCTCTCACGCGCCTTCTGGGCCGTCTCGTACTTGAACTTGCCGTAGTCCATGAGCTTGGCCACCGGGGGCCGAGCCATGGGAGCGACCTCGACGAGGTCGAGATCGCTGTCCTGAGCGAGCTTGAGCGCCTCGTGGATCGCCACGATGCCGACCTGCTCGCCGTTGGGACCGACCAGGCGCACCTCGGGCACGCGGATCCGGTCGTTGATGCGGGGCTCAGCGCTGATGGGGCCTCCTGCTGCGCGGCGG
>JALYNK010000254.1 GCA_030773235.1 Actinomycetota bacterium
CGTTCACGCCCGACGGCCGGCACATCTGGGTGACGCCGCTCGGCAGCTCCGACGGCGTGGAGGTGTACGACGCCGCGACCGGCCGGCGTGAGGCGCGGGTCCGGCTGGGCCGGCACGGTGCCGTCGAGGTGGTCTTCGACCGCGGGGGCCGCACCGCGTACGTCAGCCAGATGGAGACGGCCACGGTGTTCGCGATCGACACCCGGTCGCACCGCGTGGTGCGCCGCTACCGGACCGGTGGCACGTGGACGAAGGTGCTCGCGCTGTCGCCGGACGAGAAGACGCTCTACGCCTCCAACTGGAGCAGCGACGACGTCTCCGCCATCACGCTGGCCACGGGGCGGACCCGGCGCTACCCCACCGTCCGGACCCCCCGCGGGCTGTACGCGGCGCCCGACGGTCGGACGCTGTACGTCGCCGGCTACGCCGACGGTGAGATCAGCCGCTGGACCTGCGCACCGGGCGCGAGCGGGTCCTGCTGCGCACCGGCGGCGCGATGCGCCACCTCGTCGGCGACCCGCGGGCGCAGCGGCTCTACGCCGCCGACATGGGCACGAGCCGGACGTACGTGGTCGACCTGCGCACCGACCGGGTGCGCGCGCTCGCGAAGACCGACCGGCTGCCCAACACCGCCGACCTGAGCCCGGACGGGCGGGTGCTCTACGTGTCCAACCGGGGGCGCAACGGGGCGACGTACCTGCGCAAGGGCCCCGAGTGGGGCTCCGTGGTCGTGGTCGACGCGCGCTCCGGCCGTTACCTCGACGCGGTCGTCGGCGGCAACCAGACCACCGGGCTCGACGTGTCGCCGGACGGCACCCGGCTCGCGTTCAGCGACTTCCTCGACAGCCGCGTGAGCGTGTACGAGGTGCCGCCGCACGACGTGCTCGCGGCGGGCGACGGCGGCCGCTACCGGGCGCACCTCGCCGATCTGCGCAAGCGCTAGCTAGCCGGACTCGCGCTCCGCGCGCTCAAGCCGGACGGCCCGGCGCATCGCGGCGCGGCCCCGCGCGGTGTCGCGGGCGTCGCCGTACGCGGTGCCCAGCCGGAACCACGCCCGCCAGTTGTCCGGAGCAGCCTCCACCTCCGCACGCCGCCGCTGGAACAGCGCGTCGGCGGCGTCGCGCGTGAGCCGCCCGCTCGGCAGCCGCTCGGCGTCGTCCGGGACCTCCAGCAGGCCGCCCTCGCGGGCCAGCCGCTCGCCGAGCCGCTGCGTGGCGAAGCCGAACCGCACCTCGGCGGCCAGCAGCAGCGCCCCGACGAGCACGAACAGCAGCACCCCGATACCGAGGAACAGCCCGCGGAGCGTGCCGGTGCGGAACAGGTCGACGGCACGCACCACCATGTAGCCGCCCAGGACCGCGCTCAGCGCGACGAGCAGCACGGCGGTCGTGCGCGCCTTCACAGGTCGAGCAGCGCTTCCAGCCCGACGGTGAGCCCCGGCCGGTCCGCCACCGAGCGCACGCCCAGCAGCACGCCCGGCATGAAGCTCGCCCGGTCGTACGAGTCGTGCCGCAGCGTGAGCGTCTCGCCCGCGCCGCCGAGCAGCACCTCCTGGTGCGCGACGAGCCCGGCGAGGCGCACGGCGTGCACGCGGACGCCGTCGACGTCCGCGCCGCGAGCGCCGTCCAGGGCGGTGCTGGTGGCGTCCGGCATCGGTCCGGCGCCGGCGTCGAGCCGGGCGGCGGCGACCAGCTCCGCCGTGCGGCGAGCCGTGCCGCTCGGCGCGTCCGCCTTGCGGGGGTGGTGCAGCTCGACGATCTCGACCGACTCGAAGAACCGGGCGGCCTGCGCGGCGAAGCGCATCATCAGCACCGCCGCGACCCCGAAGTTCGGCGCGACGAGGACACCGGCACCCGGTGCGTCCGCGAGCCAGCCGCGCAGCTCCGCGAGCCGGGCCTCGTCGAAGCCCGTCGTCCCCACGACGGCGTGCACGCCCGCGTCGAGACAGCGCCGCAGGTTGCCCATCACCGCGTCCGGGGTGGTGAAGTCGACGGCGACGTCGACCCCGGACAGCTCGACCGGGTCGCCGACGTCGAAGGCCCCGGCGAGCTCGAGGTCGTCCGCGCCCTCGACGGCGCGCACCACCTCGGCGCCCATCCGCCCGCGCGCCCCGAACACCACCACGCGCGTCACGCGGCCACCGCCCGCTCGAGGTCGCGGTCGCCGACCGGCCCGGCCGCGGCGAGCGCGAGGGGCCGCCGGAGGACGTCGGCGGCGACGGCCCGCACGTCGTCGGGCGTGACCGCGGCGACCCCGTCGAGGACCTCGTCCACGCTGCGCGGCGCCGCGTCGGTGAGCTCCGGGCCCCCCAGGCGCAGCATGCGCGCGGCGGTGTCCTCCAGCTCCAGCAGCGTGGAGCCGCGGACCGTACCCTTCGCGCGGGCGACCTCGGTCTCGGTCAGGCCGTGCTCGGCGACGTCGGCGAGCTGCTCGCGCACCACCGCGAGGACCTCGTCGAGCTTGCCGGGGGTGCAGCCGGCGTACACCGCGAAGGAGCCGGTGTCGGAGCAGGCGCTCGCGTACGCGTAGACGGAGTACGCGAGGCCGCGCTCCTCCCGCACGGCCTGGAACAGGCGGCTGCTCGGACCACCACCGAGCGCGCTGGTCAGCACCTCGAGCGCGTCGCGGCGCGGGTCGTCGCGGCGCAGCGCGGCGGTCCCGAGCACGAGGTGGACCTGCTCGCCGGCCCGGTCGTCGACGACGACGTCGCTGCGGGGACGGGGACCTCCGTCGCGCCTCCGCGGCGGCGCCGGCTCGACCGGCCCCTGCAGCCGGTCGCCGAACGCCTGCCGCACGAGCTCGACGGTGCGGTCGTGCTCGAGGCCACCGGCTGCGGCGACGACGATGTTGTCGGGCGTGTAGCGCCGCCGGTAGTGGCCCGTCAGCGCGGTACGGCTCAGCGCCGTCACGCTCTCGACGGTCCCGATCACCGGGCGGCCGAGCGGCGTGTCGCCGTACAGCGCCTCGGCGAACAGGTCGTGCACGAGATCGGCCGGATCGTCCTCGTGCATCCCGATCTCCTCGAGCACGACTCCGCGCTCGGCCTCCACGTCCCGGCTGCGCAGCAGCGACGAGGTGACCATGTCGCCGAGGACGTCGACGGCCAGCGGCAGGTCGTCGTCGAGCACGCGGGCGTGGTAGCAGGTGTGCTCGCGGTCGGTGAACGCGTTGCTCTCGCCGCCGACCGCGTCGAGCTCGGCGGCGAGAGCCAGCGCGTCGCGGCGCCGCGTGCCCTTGAACAGCAGGTGCTCGAGGTAGTGCGAGGCGCCGGCGAGCGAGCGGGCCTCGTCGCGCGACCCCACGCCGACCCACACCCCGACGGCGGCCGACCGGGCTCCCGGCACGGCCTCCGTGACGACCCGCAGCCCGCCCGGCAGCGTGGTGCGTCCG
>JALYNK010000255.1 GCA_030773235.1 Actinomycetota bacterium
GCACGCGCCGCACCCCGCCCGCGCTCAGCACGAGCGCGCCGACCCGGTCGCCCGGCCCCTGCGCCAGGTGCGCGAAGGCCGCGGCCACCGACACCGCGAGCGACCGCTTCTCCCAGTGCGCTGTGCCGAAGGCCATGGACCCCGACAGGTCCACGATGAGCGTCGTCTCGAGCTCGCGCTCGGCGACGGTCTCGCGGACGTGCAGGTCCTGGGTGCGCGCGGTGACCGCCCAGTCGATGCGCCGGACGTCGTCGCCGGGGACGTACGTCCGCGCCTCGGCGGGCTCGCTGCCCGGCCCCGGCAGCAGCCCGAGGTGCGCGCCCTGCAGCAGGCCGTCCAGGCGCCGCCCGACCTCCAGGTGCAGCCGGCGCGCCGCACGGCCGTCGACCCGAGCCGGGGCCCCGGGAGCAGGGGTCCGGCCAGCAGGGGTCCGGCCAGCAGGGGTCCGGCCAGCAGGGGTCTGGCCAGCAGGGGTCCGGCCAGCAGGGGTCCGGCCAGCAGGGGTCTGGCCAGCAGGGGTCTGGGGACCCGTCACGCCGCCCCCGGCGCCCGCGAGCCCGCGGGGCTCAGCCGTGGCCCCTCGACGACCTCGAGGACGCGATCGACGACCCGCGTCGCCGGGACGCCGTCCGCGAGCGCCTCGTACGTCAGCACCAGGCGGTGGCCGAGCACGTCGACGGCGAGGTCGGCGACGTCCTCCGGCAGGACGTAGTCACGGCCGCGCAGCAGCGCGAGCGCCCGGGCCCCCTGCACGAGGCCGAGGCTGCCGCGCGGCGAGGCGCCGTACGCCAGCAGGGGCGCGAGCTCGGGCAGGCCCCAGCGGGCCGGCTCGCGGGTCGCCATGACCAGCCGCACGGCGTACTCGGCCACGGCGTGGTGGACGAACACGTCGTCGGCGCGGGACTGCAGCGCCACCAGCCCGTCCAGGGTGAGCACCTGCTCGGCCCGCGGCGGCGCGACGGACATCCGCCGGACGATCTCCATCTCCTCGGCGAGCGACGGGTGCCCGACGACGACCTTGAGCAGGAAGCGGTCCCGCTGCGCCTCGGGCAGCGGGTAGACGCCCTCGCTCTCGATGGGGTTCTGGGTGGCGAGGACGACGAACGGCTCGGGCAGCGGGTGCGTCACCCCGCCGAGCGAGACCTGGCGCTCGGCCATCACCTCGAGCAGCGCGGACTGCACCTTGGCGGGCGCGCGGTTGATCTCGTCGGCGAGCACGAGGTTGGCGAACACCGGACCGAGCTCGACGTCGAACCGCTCGCTGCTCGGCCGGTAGACCCGCGTGCCGACGATGTCGGACGGCACGAGGTCGGGCGTGAACTGCAGGCGCACGCTGGTGCCGCCCACGACCCGGGCGAGCGTCTCGACGGCGAGCGACTTGGCGACCCCTGGCACGCCCTCGAGCAGGCAGTGCCCGCGGGCGAGCAGCGCGACGAGCATCCGCTCGACCATGCGGTCCTGGCCGACGACGACCTTCTTGACCTCGAACAGCGCACGCTCGAGATCGCTCACGGGCTCCTCCTGGACGGGTGCACCCGGGATGGGCGGGTGCACCCAGGATGGACGGGTGCACCCAGGATGGACGGGGTGGCGTGAGCGCGCCGGGGAGGGCTACCGCTTGCGGACCGGGCGGGTGCCGTGCAGCAGCACCTCGCGCTCGGTTTCGGACACCCCGCCCCACACGCCGTACGGCTCGGCCATCTCCAGCGCGTGCTCGGCGCACTCCCGGCGGACGGGGCAGGCGGCGCACAGCGCCTTGGCGGCCGCTTCGCGGCGGCTGCGCGCGGGTTCGCGCTCGCCGTGCGGGTGGAAGAACAGCTCCGCCTGGCCCCGGCAGCGGGCCTCGAGCTGCCAGTCCCAGCGCCAGGTCTGCGCGCCCGGCGGCTGAGCGGTCCCGATGACGTCAGGCATGCGTCCATCTTCTCCGACAGCCCGTAGAACTTCTACTGGGCGTCGTAGCAGCGTTACGCTCTGAGCGTGACCCGACTCGGCGACCTCGAGCGCGCCGCGATGCAGGTGGTCTGGGCGGCGGGCTCGCCGCTCACCGCCCGGGCGGTCGCGGACGCGCTGGCCGACCGCGGCCTGGCGTACACCACCTGGCTCACCGTGCTCGGCCGGCTCGAGGGCAAGGGCCTGCTGCAGCGCCGGCGGGCTGGACGCGCGCACACCTACGCCGCCGTCGAGTCCCGCGAGGACGTCGTCGCCGACCTCATGCAGCAGGCGCTCGGCCAGACCGACGACCGCGAGGCGGCGCTCCAGCGCTTCGTGCGCTCGGTGTCGCCGGACGAGGCCGAGGCCCTGCGCCGCGCGCTCGCGGACCTCTCCGACCGGACGGGCTGACGTGCTCGCCGCGGCCGCCGTGCAGGCTGCGGTGCTCGCGCTGCTCGTCGCCGCCGTCCCGCGGCTGGCCGCCGCGCTCTGGACGTCCCGGGCGCCGTGGGCGGGAGTGCTGCTCTGGCAGGCCGGCGGTCTCACCGCCGTGCTGCTCGCCCTGGAGGTGGTCGCGGCGCTCGTGCTCGCGCCGGTCGGCGACACGTACGCCGGCGCGCTCGAGGCGCTGCCCGCTCCGCTGCCGTGGCCGGCGCTCCTGCTCGCGGTGCTCGCGGTGCT
The DNA here is from genome assembly GCA_030773235.1 of Actinomycetota bacterium. GTDB lineage: Bacteria > Actinomycetota > Actinomycetes > Mycobacteriales > SCTD01 > JALYNK01. The sequence goes on from JALYNK010000255.1 coordinate 2,611, forward strand.
CGTCGGGCTCCGGCTGGCCGGCGCGCTGCTGGCGTGCACCGGGCGGACGCTGCGCAGCCGCCGGCGGCACCGCGAGCTCGTCGACCTCGTGGCCACCCGCCACCCGCTGCTGCGCGACACGCACGTCGTCGACAGCGCGCTGCCCGTGGCGTACTGCCTGCCGGGGCTGCGCCCCCGGCTGGTCGTCTCGCGCGCCGTGCTCACCGAGCTCGACGAGCCGGAGGTGCGCGCCGTGCTCGACCACGAGGCGGCGCACGTGCAGCAGCGGCACGACCTCGTGGTGCTGCCGTTCGTCGCGCTCGGGGTGACGTTCCCGTGGTCGGAGGTCGTCCGGCAGGCCCGCGACAGCGTCGCCCTGCTCGTCGAGATGCTGGCCGACGACCGGGCCGCGCGCTGGCACGACTCACGGGTGCTCGCCCGGGCGCTGTACAAGATCGGTACGGGCCAGGTGCCCGTGGGCAGCCTGGCCGCCGGTGGCGCCCCGGTGCTGCTGCGCGCCGGACGGCTCGTCGACCGCCCGCGCCCGCTGTCGTGGAGCGCGACCGCCGGTGCGATCACGGCGGCGGCGGCGCTCGCCGTCCTGCCCGCGCTCGGCCTGCTGCTGCCCCACCTGTGAGTGCCCCAGCGGCTGGATCACCCGGCGGCCGGGCCCCTCGCGGCCGACGTCGCCCCGGCGTGGAGCTGCTGCTCGACCAGCCACTGCTGCACGTCGTCCGCGGGCATCGGGCGGCCGAGCAGGTAGCCCTGGACCTCGTCGCAGCCCAGCTCGAGCAGGCGC
>JALYNK010000256.1 GCA_030773235.1 Actinomycetota bacterium
GACTCCTTGCGGCAGCCCTGGAACTCCGCGAGTTCGTCCTCGACCCACACCCACACCGCGGCCGCGAGCGCCAGACCCAGGACGCCGAGGACGAGCCCCGCGACCGCGGTGTCGGCGCTCCCGCCGAGCGCGGCGGCGCGGGCTCGTCCCCGCAGGCCGAGCGCGACCGCGGCTGTGCCGAACAGCACGCCGCCGATGACCGTGACACCGGCGACCAGCGCCATGATCCCCAGCACGAGCGCGCCCGTACCGACGCTGCCCGCACCTGAGCCCGGTGTTCCGGACTGCGGGCCCGGGGCGGGACCGGGCGTCGTCACACAGCTCCGCTCAGTACCCGGGGCCGCTGGACACGCCGCGCTGGAACTGCTCCTGACAGCGTGCGATCGCGACCCGGTCGCCCTGCGCCCGCTGGACGCACTCCTGGAGCTGCTGGCCCTGCGGCGACCGGAGCAGCGAGACGCCCGCGTAGGCGACGGCCGCCGACACCAGCAGCGCGAGCACGCCCAGGACGGCGCCCGCGACCGCGAGACCACCGTTGGTCGCCTCACCGCGCTTCGCGCGCCCGCGGCCGATCACGCCGAAGACCAGGGCCAGTACGCCGAGGAGCAGGCCGGGAAAGATCGCGATGCTCCCGAGCAGGGCGAGGACGCCCAGGACCAGCGCGGCGAGGCCCATGCCGTTGCGCGGGCGAGCGGTCCCGCCGTACCCGCCGGGTCCGCCGGGCTGGCCGTACCCCTGCTGGCCGAAGCCGGGCTGGCCGCCCGTGGGACCGGCTGCGCCGTACCCGGGCTGATCGGGCCCGGCGCCCTGCCCGGCGTGGCCGTACCCGCCCTGGCCGTACGGGGGCTGGCCGTCCTGGGGCTGCCCGCCGGGCGGCCCGTACGCCTGCTGACCCTGCTCGGGCGCTCCGGAGCCCGGCCCGGCAGCGGGCCCGGACGGCGGGTCGTAGCCCGACGGCGGCTGACCGCTCCCGCCGCGGTCCTGCGGCGGCGGGGCGAACGGGTCCTGCGGTGAGCTCACGGAGGTCCTCCTCATCGTCGGCGATCACGTACCCCTCGCGGAGCACCGCACCCGCACCGACCTGTCGCTTACCCTGCCGTCCCGCCAGCCGGGGTCCCCGCCCAGCCGGATGCCGGCCAGCCCGATCCAGCCCAGTCCGGTCCAGCCCAGCCCGAACCCGGCCAGCCCGGTCCACCCTGCCGAGGAGCCGCCCTGCCCGCCCGACTGGTGGTGCTCGCCTCGGGCGAGGGCACCACGCTGCAGGCGCTGCTGGAGGCCGCCGCCGACGCCGCGTACCCGGCACGCGTCGCCGCGGTCGGCAGCGACCGGCCGGGTGCCCGGGCGCTGGAACGGGCGCGGAGCGCGGGGGTTCCCGCCTTCGCCGTCGCGCTCGGACCGGACCGCGCCGCGTGGGACGTCGCGCTCGCCGACGCCGTCGCCGCGCACGAGCCTGACCTCGTCGTCTGTGCCGGGTTCATGCGGCTGCTCGGGCCGGCGTTCCTCGCCCGGTTCGCGGTGCTCAACACGCACCCCGCTCTGCTGCCGGCGTTCCCCGGCGCGCACGCCGTCCGCGACGCGCTGGCGTACGGCGTGAAGATCACGGGCGTGACCGTGCACCTCGTCGACGAGGGCGTCGACACCGGACCGGTGGTGGCCCAGGCCGCGGTCGCGGTGCTGCCGGGCGACACCGAGGACGCCCTGCGCACCCGCATCCAGGACGTCGAGCGACCGCTCTACGTCGACACGGTCGCCCGCCTCGCCCGGGGCGGCTGGACCGTCGAGGGAAGGACCGTTCGGCTGTGACCGCACCGCACGCACCCGCGTCCGCCGCGGAGCGCACTCCCGTGCGCCGCGCGCTCGTCAGCACGTACGACAAGGCGGGGCTGGAGGAGCTGGGCCGCGGGCTCGCCGGTGCCGGCATCGTGATCGTGTCGACCGGGTCCACCGCGGCCCGGCTGCGCGCGGCGGGCGTGCCGGTCACCGGCGTGGAGGAGGTGACCGGCTTTCCCGAGTGCCTCGACGGCCGGGTGAAGACCCTGCACCCCGCCGTGCACGCGGGGATCCTCGCCGACCGGCGGCGGCCGGAGCACGTACGCCAGCTCGAGGAGCTGGGTGTCGCCGCGTTCGACCTCGTGGTGGTGAACCTCTACCCGTTCGCCGACACGGTCGCCTCCGGCGCCGCGCCGGAGGAGTGCGTCGAGCAGATCGACATCGGCGGCCCGACGATGGTGCGCGCGGCCGCCAAGAACTCCGCCTCGGTCGCCGTCGTCGTGAGCCCGCAGCGCTACGCGGACGTGCTGCAGGCCGTCGCCGCCGGGGGCACGACCTCGGCGCAGCGGCGGGCGCTGGCGGCCGAGGCGTTCCGGCACACCGCGGCGTACGACATCGCCGTGGCCTCGTGGTTCTCCGGCTCCTACGACGGCTCCGACGCCGCGGACGGCTTCCCCGCCTGGGTGGCCGGCAGCTTCTCCCGGACCGCGGTGCTGCGGTACGGCGAGAACCCGCACCAGCGCGCCGCGCTCTACGCCGCGCCGGACGCGGGCGACAGCCTCGCCACCGCCGAGCAGCTGTCCGGCAAGGAGATGTCGTACAACAACTACGTCGACACCGACGCGGCGCTGCGGGCGGCGTACGACCACGCCGGGCCGACCGTCGCGATCATCAAGCACGCGAACCCGTGCGGCATCGCGTCCGGCACCGACGTCGCCGAGGCCCACCGCAAGGCGCACGCGTGCGACCCGCTCTCGGCGTTCGGCGGGGTGATCGCGTGCAACACGCACCTCAGCCGGGCGATGGCCGAGCAGGTGGCGGAGGTGTTCACCGAGGTGGTCGTCGCACCGTCCTACGAGGACGGCGCCGTCGAGGTGCTGAGCCGCAAGCCGTCCCTGCGGGTGCTGCGGACGGCGGGGCGCCCGGGCGGGCTCGACCTGCGGCAGATCTGCGGCGGCGTGCTGCTGCAGACCAGCGACGCTCTCGACGCGCCCGGCGACGACCCGGCGGCGTGGACGCTGCGCTCCGGCGAGCCCGCCGACGCCGGGACGCTGGCCGACCTCGCGTTCGCCTGGCGCGCCGTGCGGGCGGTGAAGAGCAACGCGGTCCTGCTCGCCGCCGACCGCGCCACCGTCGGGGTCGGCATGGGGCAGGTCAACCGGGTCGACGCCGCCCGCCTCGCCGTCGCCCGGGCCGGCGACCGGGCCCGCGGGTCGGTCGCGGCGTCGGACGCCTTCTTCCCGTTCCCCGACGGCCTGCAGGTGCTGCTCGACGCCGGCGTGCGGGCCGTCGTGCAGCCCGGCGGCTCCGTCCGGGACGAGGAGGTCGTCGCCGCCGCGCGGGCCGTGGGCGCCACGCTCTACACGACCGGCACCCGCCACTTCGCGCACTAG
>JALYNK010000257.1 GCA_030773235.1 Actinomycetota bacterium
AGCAGGCGCCGTCTGGCACACTGGTCGCCGACCGGCACCGGGTACGGCCCTGGCCACGACCCGGCGTGTCCACCTCGCCCGACCGAGCGCGGCCCCCGCGCGGCGCGGTCGCGCGCCCCGCACGACTGGAGCACCGTGGCAACGAAGATCAAGCTGATGCGCCTCGGCAAGATGCGCGCGCCGTACTACCGCATCGTGGTCGCGGACGCGCGCACCAAGCGCGACGGCCGGGTCATCGAGACGATCGGCAAGTACCACCCCAAGCAGGAGCCGTCCCTCATCGAGGTCGACGGCGAGCGCGCGGCGTACTGGCTGGGTGTGGGCGCGCAGGCCACGGAGCCCGTCGAGCGGCTGCTGAAGGTCACCGGCGACTGGCAGCGGTTCAAGGGGGAGCCCGCTCCGCCGCCGGTCCGCCTGCCCGAGCCCAAGGCCGACAAGCGCGCCACGTTCGAGGCGGCCGCGCGCGAGAGCCTCGAGAGCGGCGCCGCCACGACGCCGAAGAAGAGGGCACCGGCGCGGACGGTCGCCAACGACGACCAGGCCCCGGCCGGGCACGCCGCGCCGCCCGCCGACCAGCCGGCCACCGCCACGCAGCCGGTCCCGGGTACGGCGGACGCCGAGCCGGCCGGCGCCGAGACCCCGCCGGCCGACGTCCCCGCGGCGGAGTAGTGCTGGAGGCGGCCGTCGAGCACCTGGTGCGCGGCATCGTCGACAACCCGGACGACGTGAGCGTCGACCTGGTCACCGGGCGGCGCGGGCGCACGCTCGAGGTGCGGGTGCACCCGGACGACCTGGGCAAGGTCATCGGACGCAGCGGACGCACCGCCCGTGCGCTGCGCACCGTGACCACGGCGCTCGGCGGCAGGAGCGTCCGGCTGGACGTCGTCGACACCGACGAGGTCCGCTAGCCCGTGCCCCCGCCGGGCCGTGCGCGCGGAGCCCGGGTCGCGGGTCGCTCCCGCAGCCGCCCGGCGCCGAGCCCACCGGCGCCGGTCCCGGCGCCCGTACCCGTCGACCAGCTGGTCGTCGTCGGCCGGGTGGGCAAGGCCTCCGGCCTGCGCGGCGAGGTGCTCGTGGACGTCCGCACGGACCAGCCGGAGCAGCGGTACGCCGTCGGCGCCGCGGTGCTCACCGACCCCCCGGAGCGCGGCCCGCTCGTCGTCGCCGCGGCGCGCCGGCAGAGCGGCCGCCTCGTCGTGCACTTCGACGGCGTGACCGACCGCGACGCGGCGGAGGCGCTGCGCGGCACCGTCCTGCTCGTCGACCCCGCCACGCTGGCGCCGACAGACGATCCGGACGAGTTCCACGACGTCCAGCTCGTCGGGCTGCGCGCGCAGACCGCCGACGGGCAGCAGGTGGGCGACGTCGACGCCGTGCTGCACCTCCCGCACGGCGACGTCCTCGTCGTGCGCCGCCCGGCGCCGGCCGGCGAGCTGCTCGTCCCGTTCGTCCGCGCCATCGTTCCGGTCGTCGACCTGCCGGGCCGGCGGCTCGTCCTCGACCCGCCCGAGGGCCTGCTCGACCTGCCCGGGGCTTGACGGTTCGTGACGGGAGGTCCGCGCTGCGCGTCGACGTGATCACGGTGTTCCCCGACTACCTCGCGCCGCTCGAGCTGTCCCTCATCGGCAAGGCCCGGCAGCGGGGCCTGCTCGACGTCCGCGTGCACGACCTGCGGACGTGGACCGACGACGTCCACCGCACCGTCGACGACAAGCCGTACGGCGGCGGCCCCGGGATGGTCATGACGCCCGAACCGTGGCGGCGAGCGCTCGCCGCGGTGGCCCCGCCGGACGGCCCCGCGCCCGTCCTCGTCGTCCCGTCGCCGAGCGGTGCGCCGTTCATTCAGCGCACCGCGGCGGAGCTGGCGGGCGAGCCGTGGCTCGTCTTCGGGTGCGGGCGCTACGAGGGGATCGACGCGCGCGTCGTCGAGCACGCGCGCCGGCGCATGCCGGTGCGCGAGATCAGCCTCGGCGACTACGTCCTCGCCGGCGGCGAGGTTGCGGTGCTCGTCGTCGTCGAGGCCGTGGCGCGGCTGCTGCCCGGCGTGCTCGGCAACACCGAGAGCGCCGTCGACGACAGCTTCAGCGCGGGCCTGCTCGAGGCTCCGGCGTACACGCGCCCGCCGCGCTGGGAGGGGCTCGACGTGCCCGGCGTCCTGCTCTCCGGCGACCACGCGGCCGTGGCCCGCTGGCGGCGCGACGAGAGCCTGCGGCGCACCGCCCGGCGGCGGCCTGACCTCCTCGAGGTCGCCGCCGGCGAGCTCACCGACCGCGACCGGGCCGTGCTCGCCGAGGAGGAGCCGGAGATCACGGGCAGGGAGGACGGGTCGCCGGGTGTGGCAGAGTAGAGCGCTGTTGCGCAGCGCGCGCCGGGCGTCCGGAGGCAGCGCCGCGCCCCGCTGTCCGGCCTCCCGGCGCTCCCGCGCCGCTGCTGCACGAGAAGGCGACTCCGCATGCACACGCTCGACGAGCTCGACGCCGCGCAGCTGCGCACCGATCTGCCGGACTTCCGGCCGGGGGACACCCTCGACGTCGGCGTGCGGGTGGTCGAGGGCAACCGCTCCCGCGTGCAGCGCTTCCAGGGCGTCGTCATCCGCCGCCAGGGCGGCGGCGTGCGCGAGACGTTCACGATCCGCAAGGTGAGCTTCGGCGTCGGCGTGGAGCGGACGTTCCCGGTGCACACGCCGGTCATCGAGGACGTCAAGGTCGTCACGCGCGGTGACGTCCGCCGGGCCAAGCTCTACTACCTGCGCGAGCTCCGCGGCAAGAAGGCCAAGATCAAGGAGAAGCGCGACACGTCGGCGGGCAAGCCGGCGTCCGGCGTCCCGACGACCGCGGCGTCGCCCCGCAGCTGACGCTCGGCAGGCGGACGCTCGGCAGTCGACGTCCGGCAGTCCACGTCCGGCAGCTGGCGTCCGGCGGGCGCGCTCCCGCGGGCGGCCCCGCCGGCGGGCGCACGCGCACGACGAGGCCACGGGGGACAGGTCCATGAGCGACGACGAGGCGCGGCGGTCCGCGGCGAGCGGCCCGCCGGCGGAGGACCCTGCACCCACGGAGCTCGGCGCCGCGCACCGCACGCCGACCGAGGACCCGTCGGGGACGTCCGGCGGCGCTCCGGGCTCCGGCGGCAGTGCGGCCGTGAAGACCCCGGCGCACAAGGGCTCCGGGAGCTTCCTGCGCGAGCTGCCGTTCCTCGTCGTCGTCGCGTTCGGCCTGGCGCTGCTCATCAAGACGTTCCTCGTCCAGGCGTTCTTCATCCCGTCCGGCTCGATGGAGCAGACGCTCGCGGTGCAGGACCGCGTGCTCGTCAACAAGGTGATCTACGAGCTGCGCGACATCCGGCGCGGCGAGATCGTCGTGTTCAACGGTGAAGG
>JALYNK010000258.1 GCA_030773235.1 Actinomycetota bacterium
GCTCACTGGTCGAATGGCGGCGCTCGACGGTGAGCTGATCATCGGTGCCGGCATCGCCGCCGACTTCTACGCCCTCACGCCGCGCATGGCGCTGAGCCCCGCCCGTGCCCGCAGCGGCTGTCGGGTGACGTTCGTGGCCTTCGACCTGCTGTACCTGGACGGCCGCGACGTGTGCTCGCTGCCGTACGTGGAGCGCCGGGCCTTGCTGCAGGGTCTCGGACTGGTCGGCCCGTGCTGGCACGTGATCGACGCTCTGGACTGCGACCCGCTGGACGCCCTGACCGGCTGCCTTCAGCTCGGACTCGAGGGACTGGTTGCCAAGCGCACCACGGGGCGGTACCGGCCGGGGCAGCGGTCCCCGGACTGGGTGAAGCTCAAGACACTGGAGTGGCGAGCAGCGCACGTTCGCCGACGTGCGTGAGGTCGAGTCGGCGCAGGGAGCACCTGCTGTTCGCGCTGCCTCCCGAGCTGCGACGCGACCTGCGCGCGGCGGGGCTGCCCGGCTGAGCAACCGCCCGCGGGCCTAGTCAAGGCTGCCGGGTCACCTTCGTGGCGTTCGACCTGCTGCACGGGTGCGCGGTGCACGCCGAGCGCCAAACTGGGGCGTAGCCAGCGCGGAGGACACGCACCTGCGTGTCACAGCGACGTTGTGCGGGTCGGACGTCGCGACGGTGACGCGGCCGCCGTTGCGCTCGAGCACGAGGACGCCGCTGCGCTCGGCGACCGCGCGCGGCAGCAGCCGCACGTGGTCGGGCACGACCAGCGTGCGGCCGAGGTCGACGAGCGGCAGCCCGAGTGCCTCCGCGAGCGCCTCCGCGACCTGGCGCTCGGTGGCGAAGCCCGCCTCGATGACGAGCGCCCCGAGGCGCTTGCGAGGCGCGGACACCGGCGCGGAGTGCTGCAGGGCGAGCGCCTGCTGCACCTGCTCCTCGGTGAGCAGCCCCTGCTCGACGAGGACCTCGCCGATGCGGCGCCGGCGGCGCGGGTCGGGCGCGTACGTCCCGGCAGCGGAAGGAGTCACGTCCACTCTGTCGGCGCATCAAGCCCCGAGGTGTAGTGCCTTCGTGCGCGGAGTGCTCAGACCTCGGCGGGTTCGCCCGCGAACGGCTCCGCGAGCCCCGCGCCGACCGAGGCGGTCTGCTCCTCCCGCGACTGCAATGACCGGCGGCGCTCGGCGCGCCGCTCGCGCTCCTCGCGCTTCTCCCGCGCCGCGCGGTCGTAGAAGGCCTGGCCCGCGCTCTCGCCGGAACGCGCGACGATCTCGTCGGTGACCTCGCGGAGCTGGTCGCGCAGGAAGTCGCGGGTGGCCATCTCGCCGACCGCCGACCGCAGCGCGGCGAGCTCGCGGCTGAGGTACTCGACCTCCGCCATGAGCCGGGCGTTCTGCGCGCGGTCCTCCTCGAGGCTGACGCGGTCGCGGTCGGTCTGGCGGTTCTGCGCGAGCAGGATGAGCGGCGCGGCGTACGAGGCCTGCAGCGACAGCAGCAGCGTGAGGAACGTGAACGTGTAGGGGTCGAAGGCGATCGGCGTGACGTTGATGCCGATCCAGACGGCGATGAACACCGTCATGTAGACCAGGAAGCGCGCGGTGCCGAGGAACCGGGCGATCCGCTCCGACACCCGCCCGAAGGCGTCCGGGTCGTAGTGCGACCGCGGCCGGCGGCGCTGGTCGGCGGGGACGTCGAGCCGCCCGCGGCGGCTGGCGGCGCGCTCAGCCACTGTGGACCCGCACGGAGCCGGCGCGGCGCGTGCCGCGCCAGTCGGCCGGCAGCAGGTGGTCCAGCACGTCGTCGACGGTGACCGCGCCGACCAGGTGCTGCTCGGCGTCGACGACGGGAACGGCCACGAGGTTGTACGAGGCGAGGTGCCGGGTGACCTGGGGGAGCGGGCAGTCCGGCGGCAGCGGGTCGATGTCGTCGTCGACGACCGCGCTGATGAGCGAGCTCGGCGGCTCGCGCAGCAGCCGCTGGAAGTGGGCGGTGCCGAGGTAGCGGCCGGTCGGTGCCTCGTACGGCGGGCGGACGACGTAGACCTGCGCGGCGAGGGCGGGTGACAGGTCGGGATTGCGGATGTGCGCGAGCGCCTCGGCGACCGTCGTCGTGGGGCCGAGGATGACCGGCTCGCTCGTCATCAGCCCGCCGGCGGTGTCGTCGCTGTAGACGAGCAGGCGCCGCACGGAGTCGGCCTCGCTCGGCTCCATCAGGCCGAGCAGGCGCTGCGCCTCGCGGGGGTCGAGCTCGCCGAGGAGGTCGGCGGCGTCGTCGGGCGCCATCGCCTCGAGCACGTCGGCGGCGCGGTCGTCCTCGAGCCCGGCCAGCAGCTCGACCTGCTCCTCCTCAGGCAGCTCCTCGAGGACGTCGGCGAGCCGCTCGTCGTCGAGCGCGGCCATCACCTCCGCCCGGCGCTTGCCGGTCAGGTCGTGCAGCACGCCGGCGAGATCGGCGGGGCGGAGCTTCTCGAAGACCGCGAGGAGGTTCGCGGCGCCCTGCGCGTCCTCCGGCAGCGAGAACCCGCTGACCTCGTCCCACTCGTACTGCAGCAGCTCGGAGCGCCGGCGCCGGCCGAGGCGGCGCACGGCGACCCGGGTGATGAGCCAGTCGGTGCGGGTGCGCTCCATGGCGACGTCGACGACGGTCGCCTCCTCGCCGGTCTCGAGGATCGTCACCTTGCGGTCGAGGAGCTCGGCCAGCACGAGCGTCTCGCCGGGCCGCTTGTCGAAGCGCCGCAGGCTGACGGTCCCCGTGTTGAGCATGACGGCCTCGGGGTCGATCGCCGTGACCCGGCCGATCGGGACGAAGATCCGCCGGCGCGGCTGCATCTCGACGGCGAGCCCGAGCACGCGGGGGGCGTCGCGGCCGATGCGCAGCGCGACGACGACGTCGCGGACACGCCCCACCTGGTCGCCGTTGGGGTCGAAGACGGGCAGCCCGGTGACCCGGGCGACGAAGACCCTCGCACCGGTGCTCACCGCACGAGGTTACGCGCCGGTACCGCCTCCGCGGGCCGGGTGATCCAGTCGCCACCGGGTCAGCAGCGTGCCCTCGACGGCGAGCACGTGCACCAGCTCGAGCGGTACGGGAACGGGCAGCGGAGCGCGCAGCAGCCCCGGCGCGGCGCCCACGAGCGCCGGCGAGACGGTGAGGCACAGCTCGTCCAGCAGGCCCGCCGCGACGAGGTCGCCGAGCAGCGCCGGTCCGCCCTCGCAGACCACGTGCGCGAGCCCGCGATCGGCCAGCCGGTCGAGCGCCTCGCGCAGGTCGACCTGGTCCCGCCCGGTCACCACGGCGTCCGGCAGCCCCTCGTGCGGCGCGGCGGCGCAGGTGAGCACGACGGCCGCCTCGACGAGCGCCCGCGGCAGGTCCAGGGAG
>JALYNK010000259.1 GCA_030773235.1 Actinomycetota bacterium
GGCCCGAGCCGCCCGGCGGGCAGCCGGACGGCCACGCTGCGGCTGGCCGCCAGCAGCGCTGAGCCGGAGCGCCGGCACGTGCGCAGCGAGCGCTGCCCCGCCGGACGGCCGTCGACAGTGCGGAAGCGGTCGGCGAAGTCGAGGACCCCCTGCACGTCCGCGCCCCGGAAGCCGTAGATGGACTGGTCGGGGTCGCCCACCGCCACGAGGTCGCGCCCGTCGCCGGCGAGGGCCTGCAGGAGGCGCACCTGAGCCGGGTCCGTGTCCTGGAACTCGTCGACGAGGACGAGCGCGCGCGCCTCGCGCTCACGGGACCGCAGGTCGTCGTCGCTCTCCAGCAGCGCGGCCGCAGCACGCACGAGCCCCGCGTAGTCGAGGACCTCGGCGGTCGGGTCGAGGTCGAACCGCGCCTCGTAGTCCGACAGGAAACCGCCGGCGGCCTGCCAGTCGGGGCGGCCCGCGTACCGGCCCAGCGCCGCGAGGTCGGCGCCGCCCAGGCCCCGCTCCTGCGTCCGCAGCAGGAGGTCGCGCAGCTCCTGGCGGAACCCGCGGAGCCCGAGCGCCGCACGCAGCTCCGCGGGCCAGCGCCGGGCGCCGTCGGCGACCTCCCCCGCGAGCAGCCGGGCGACCTCGAGGTCCTGCTCGGGCCCGCTGAGCAGCCGCAGCCCGGGCCCGTCCGGTCCGGCGAGCTCGCGGCGGAGCAGGGCGTACGCGTAGGAGTGGAAGGTGAGCGCGAGGGCGCCGCGGGTGGTGCGCCCGAGCCGGGCGGTGATGCGCTGCCGCAGCTCCTGCGCCGCCCGGCGGCTGAAGGTGAGCACGAGCACCTGCTCGGGCGCGAGCCCGCGTTCGCGCACGCGGGCGACCACCGTCTCGACGAGCGTCGTGGTCTTGCCCGTGCCGGGCCCGGCGAGCACGAGCAGCGGCCCGCCCGGGTGCTCGACGACCCGTCGCTGGTCGGCGTCGAGCAGTGGTGCCTGCGCGGCGGCCGGGGGACGGCGCACGAGGGTCGGAGCGGTCACACGAGCGAGTGCAGCACGCCGGTCCGACAGGTCCGGGGACCGCGGGCCGGAGCGCCGGGCGCGGTCAGGACTCCCGAGGGCCGGTCCACCGCGCCCGGGCGAGGTCAACGCGGTCGCCGACGAGCGGGCAGCCGTCGGCCCGCAGCAGCCGGAGCGCCTCGGGGACGTGCGGCGCCGCGGGGCGGCCGTCGGCCTGCACCACCCGCCACCACGCGGTCTCCCGGCCGTACCGGCTCAGGACCGTGCCGACGGTGCGCGCCGACCCCCGGCCGTGCGCCTCCGCCACCTCGCCGTACGTCACCGCCTGCCCCGCCGGGACCGTGTCGACGAGGTCGAGCACGCCGCGGGCGTACGCGGACGGCGGCGCCCCGCCGGGGCGCACGGACAGGCCGGCGGACACCGAGGCCGAGCGCACGGGCACGCCGGGCAGTGTGCCCCGGACGGTGCCCCCGACCGGTGCGCCCGGACGGTGCGCCCGGACGGTGCGCCCGGACGGCGCGCCCGGACAGCGCGCCCGAACAGTGCGCCCGAACAGTGCGCCCGGACGGTGCGCCCGGACAGGGCGCCCGGACAGTGTGCCCGGACAGGGCGACGGCCGGCCCCGGGAGGGACCGGCCGTCGATGTGCCGGGCGCGGCGACTAGTACGTCGGCAGCGAGGGGTCGACCTGCTTGGCCCAGGCGAGGACGCCGCCCTGGACGTGCACGCTGTTGGTCAGCCCGGCCGACTTGAGCGCCGCGAGCGCCTCCGCCGAGCGGACGCCGCTCTTGCAGTGCAGGACGATCTGCTTGTCCTGCGGCAGCTGCGCCAGCGCGGACCCGTTGAGGACGTCGCCCTTCGGGATGAGCACCGAGCCCGGGATCTTGACGATGTCGTACTCGGCGGGCTCCCGGACGTCGACGAGCAGGAAGTCCTCGCCGGCGTCCATCTTGGCCTTGAGCTCGCTCGCCGTGATCGTGCTGCCGGCGGCGGCCTGCTGGGCCTCCTCCGACACGGTGCCGCAGAAGGCCTCGTAGTCGATGAGCTCGGTGACCGTCGGGTTCTTGCCGCACAGCGGGCACTCGGGGTCCTTGCGGACCCTGATCTTGCGGTACTCCATCTCGAGCGCGTCGTACACCATCAGCGACCCGACCAGCGGCTCCCCGATGCCCATGAGCAGCTTGACGGCCTCGGTGCCCTGGATCGCCCCGATGGAGGCGCACAGCACCCCGAGCACCCCGCCCTCGGCGCAGCTCGGCACCATCCCGGGCGGCGGCGGCTCCGGGTAGAGGCAGCGGTAGCACGGCGCGGTGCCGCCGGGCGCGGTCGGCCAGAAGACGCTCGCCTGGCCGTCGAAGCGGTAGATCGAGCCCCAGACGTACGGCTTGCCGAGCAGGAACGCCGCGTCGTTGACGAGGTACCGGGTCGCGAAGTTGTCGGTGCCGTCGACGATGAGGTCGTACGGCTCGAAGATGCCGAAGACGTTGCTCGAGTCGAGCCGCTCCTGGTGCAGGACGACCTCGACGAGCGGGTTGATCTCGCGGATCGAGTCGCGCGCGCTCTCGGCCTTGGGCCGCCCCACGTCGCTCTGACCGTGGATGACCTGGCGCTGCAGGTTGCTCTCGTCGACGACGTCGAAGTCGACGATGCCGAGCGTCCCGACCCCGGCGGCGGCGAGGTACAGCAGCGCCGGCGACCCGAGACCTCCCGCGCCGATGACGAGCACCTTGGCGTTCTTCAGGCGCTTCTGGCCCTCGGTCGTGACGTCCGGGATGATCAGGTGCCGGCTGTAGCGCATGACCTCGTCGCGGGTCAGGCTCGCGGCCGGCTCGACCAGGGGGGGCAGGGGCACGACGTCTCCTCCAGGCGGACTTCCTGGTCCAGCGCAATGCGGGGACGGGCGCCGGGATTCCCGGCGGCCGTTCCCGCGCGGTCGTGGTCAGGAGCGGTGGTCAGGGCGAGGGGTACGGCCAGGGGTTGGCGCGGCAGCCCCGCAGGCTGATCGTCTGCTGGAGCATCACCGGTGCCGGCCTGCCCCGCCCCGGGCAGCGCTCGTGCCGGTGGTCCAGCGCGTGGCCGACCTCGTGGTTGACCACGTAGCGGCGGTAGTCGGCGAGCCGGCCGTCGTACGACCGTGCTCCACCCTGCCAGCGAGCGCTGTTGATCACGGCGCGGTCCAGCAGGCCGCAGGAGTAGCGGCTCTGCGTGTCGTACGGCCGGCACAGGCGGTCGGTGGTGCGCGGGCTGGCCAGCACCACGCGGAACCGCACGGGACCGGCGTCGACCCGCTGGAACGAGGCGCGGCCGCCGGCGCCCCAGGATCGGGGGTCGGCGAGGACGCGGTCGACCTCGGCCGCGAAGGCGCGGGCGT
>JALYNK010000260.1 GCA_030773235.1 Actinomycetota bacterium
CTCCGTCCCGGCGAGGAGCTCGCGGACGCGCGCCGCCGCGGCCTGCACGGCCGGTCCGGCCGGCGGCAGCGGAGCCGGCCAAGCAGCGGTGCGGACGGCCGCGGCCACGGGGTTGTCGTCCGGCGCGTCCTCCCAGCGGTCGACCGGTCCCGCGCCGTCCTGGCACGCCGCCCGGGCCTCCAGCAGGAACTCCGACGGGCCGAGCGGCTGGCGACCCTCGCCCCAGTGGTAGCCCGAGCACAGCAGCAGCCGCTCCGCGCGGGTGAACGCGACGTACGCCAGGCGCCGCTCCTCGCGCTCGTCGCGCTCGGCCAGGGCGGCGCAGAACTGCTCGACGTCCTCCGGCTCCAGGCCGCGGAGCTCCGGCAGGTCCGCCCGGTCGCCGCGCAGCGGGAACGGCAGCAGCCGCAGCGTGCGCAGCCAGCTCGTGCCGCGCGCCCGGCCAGGGAACACCGCGGCGCCGCCCGTGCTGCTGCCGGCCAACCCCGGCACCGCCACCACCGGCCACTCCAGGCCCTTGGCGGCGTGCACCGTCATGAGCGTGACTGTGTCGGCACCGCCGGGCGTGCCGACGTCGAGCCCGTTCTCCTCGTCCGCCGCGGCGGCGAGGTAGGCCAGGAACGCGGACAGCACCTGCTCGCCGGCACCGTCCTGCGCCGCGTCGCCCGCGAAGGTGGCGGCGGCGTCTGCGAACGCGTCGAGGTCCGCGCGGGCCGCCGCGGGCTCGGGAGCGTCGCGCCGCGCGGCGACCTCGACGTCCAGGCCGAGCGTGCGCTCCACGTCGGCCACGAGGTCGGGCAGCGGCTGGTCGACGCGCCGCCGCAGGGCGCGCAGCTCGTCGCGCAGCGCCTCGAGCCTGCGCCGGCCCTCCGCCGACAGGCCGGCCTCCGGCAGCTCGTCGAGCGCGTCGACGAGCGAGCCCGCGCGCTCCTCGTCGACCCCCAGCGCCACCGCCGCGAGGGGGTCGTCGGCGGGCCCCGCGGACGCGGCGAGCGCGCGCGCTCGCCGACCGAGCGCAGCCAGGTCGCGCGGTCCCAACCGCCAGCGGGGCCCCGTGAGCAGGCGCAGCAGGGCCGCGTCCGCGGTGGGGTCGTCGAGGACGCGCAGCGTCGCCACGACGTCGGCCACCTCCGGGACGTCGAGCAGCCCGCCGAGCCCCACCACCTCGACCGGGATCCCGCGGGCCTCGAACGCCTCCCGCAGGCGCGGGAACATCGAGCGCTTGCGGCACAGGACCGCCGCGCGCGACCAGTCCCGTCCCTGTTCGTTGACCGGCAGCGCAGCCACCGCGGCACCGACCTGGTCGGCGATCCAGGCGGCCTCGACGTCGACGTCGGCGAGCAGCGCGCAGCGGACCTCGCCGACGCCGACCGCGCCGGCAGCCGGCGCGAGCTCCGGAACAGGCACGCCCTCGGCGCGCAGCGGTGCGGCGAGCCGGTTGGCGAGCGCCAGGATCCGCCCACCGCTGCGGTAGTTCGTGCTCAGGTGCCGGGTGGTCTGCGCGAGCCGGGGCGGCCGCCCCGCGAACCGCTCGCTGCAGCGGCGCAGGGTGCCCGCGCTCGCGCCGCGCCAGCCGTAGATGCTCTGGCACGGGTCGCCGACGGCGGTGACGGGATGCCCGGCGCCGAACAGCGAGGCCAGCAGCACCTCCTGCGCCGCTCCGGTGTCCTGGTACTCGTCGAGCAGCACGACGCGGAACGCCTCGCGCTCGGCGGCCCGGACCTCCTCGCAGTCGCGGGCGAGCTGCGCGGCGAGCGCGACGACATCGCCGAAGTCGAGCAGCTCGCGGTCCCGCTTGGCCCGCACGTACTGCTCGACGAGCGGCAGCAGCTGCTCACGGGCCGCCTGCACCGCGAGCGCGTCCCGAGCCGGCTTGCGGAGCGCCGCCGTCGTCGCCGCCCGCGCGCGCAGGCCCTCGCCGAACGCGCGCACGTCGTCCGGCTGGACGAGGTGCTCGGCCAGGTCGCCCGCGAGGGCGAGCACGGCGCGCACGACGGTCGACTCGGCGAGGTCGACCTCCAGCGGGCCGTCGTACGACCCGACGGTGCGCGCCGCCAGCTGCCAGGCGGTGGCCGGCGTGATGAGCCGCGCGGTCGGTTCGCGACCGACGCGCAGCGCGTGGTCGCGGACGAGCCGCCCGGCGTACGCGTGGTAGGTCGACACGGTCGGCTCGAGGTCGGACAGCTCCTCCGGCAGCCACCCCGCCCGGCGCAGCGCGCGCAGCGCCTCCCGCACCCGCCCGGCGAGCTCGTCGGCCGCCTTGCTGGTGAACGTCAGCCCCAGCACCTGGTCGGGCGCGACGAGTCGCCGACCCACCAGCCACACGACGCGCGCGACCATCGTCGACGTCTTGCCGCTGCCGGCCCCCGCGACGACGACGCCGGGTGCGAGCGGTGCCGTGACCACGTCCACCTGCTCCGCGCTGAGCGTGCGGCCGAGCACGCCGTGCAGTGCCTCCAGGTCGACGGCCGGCAGCGCGTCGGCGGTGAGGGACGTCATCGCAGGACCCCCTGGCCCTCGACCTGCGCCGGGCAGCAGCCGCGCACGGGGCAGGTGCGGCAGTGCTCGTTGACCTGAGCCGCGAACGCCGCGCCGCTCATGCCGGCGACGACCCGCGCCAGCAGCTCGCGCGCCCAACCGGGCTCCTGGTCGTCCCCGAGCGCCGCCTGGAACTGCTCCTTGCCCTGCTTGTTGGTCCGCAGCTGCAGCAGCGAGGCGCCGCCGGAGGTGTGCAGGCCGTGCTCGGCGAAGGCGCCGAGCTCCGCGGCCAGCTGGTAGCCGCCGAGCTGCGCGTGGCGGGCCAGCTCGTCGTCGGCCGGCTTCGTCGTCCCGGTCTTGAGGTCGACGACGACCGCGCGACCGTCGTGGTCGCGTTCCAGCCGGTCGACCCGCCCGCGCAGCTCACCGTGCACCCCGACGGGCGCCCCGCCGGACACCTCCGGACCCGCGGCGAGCGGCACCGCGACGTCCAGCTCGGTCGCGACCAGGCTGCGTGGGTTGGCGGCCGCCCACCGCACGAACCTGGCCAGCTGCTCCAGAGCCTCCCGCCGCCGACGTCGGGCGGCCCACGGCGCGCCCAGGTCGAGCTCCGGCAGCACGTCGTCGAGGCGCCGGGCGAGCGTGTGCTCGTCCAGCGCGTCCGGCCCGCTGGCCAGCTCGCACAGCGCGTGCACCAGGCTGCCGACCACGGCTGCGGGCCCGCTGCTGCCGCTCACCCCGACCGGGCCGGTGAGGAACCAGCGCAGCGCGCAGGTGTCGAAGGCTTCGACCTTGGACGGCGACACGCGCAGCGTCTCGCCCGGACCGACGAGCGGGGCGTCGTCCGACAGCGCCGCGAGCCCCCACCAGCGGTCGGGGTGCGCCGCGG
>JALYNK010000261.1 GCA_030773235.1 Actinomycetota bacterium
TGCTCGAACGGCTCGGGCCGCTCGGCGGCAAGCTGCGCGCCGGTCGGTCCCGCAACGACCAGGTCGCCACCGATCTGCGGCTCTACCTCCGGGAGTCCGCGCGGCGCATCGTGGCGCGGTTCGTCGAGCTCGAGGCCGCACTGCTGGAGCAGGCCGAGCACCACGTCGACACGGCGGCACCCGGCATGACCCACCTGCAGCACGCGCAGCCGGTGCTGTTCGCCCACCAGCTGCTCGCCCACGTGCAGCCGCTGGTGCGTGACGTCGCGCGCCTGCGCGACTGGGACGTCCGCGCCGCCGTCAGCCCGCTCGGCAGCGGCGCGCTCGCCGGCTCGAGCCTCCCGCTGGACCCGCTGGCGACCGCCGCCGAGCTCGGGTTCGACACCGCGGCGGCGAACTCCATGGACGCGGTGTCCGACCGCGACTTCGTGGCGGAGTTCCTCTTCTGCACCGCCCTGATCGGGGTCCACCTGTCCCGCCTCGGCGAGGAGGTGGTGCTCTGGAACAGCACCGAGTTCGGCTGGGTCACGCTCGACG
Source organism: Actinomycetota bacterium (assembly GCA_030773235.1). Lineage (GTDB taxonomy): Bacteria > Actinomycetota > Actinomycetes > Mycobacteriales > SCTD01 > JALYNK01. The sequence continues at coordinate 538 of JALYNK010000261.1, forward strand.
ATGCCTTCTCGACCGGCTCGTCGATCATGCCGCAGAAGAAGAACCCCGACATCGCCGAGCTCGCCCGCGGTAAGGCCGGCCGGCTGATCGGCCACGTCGCCGGGACCCTCGCGATGCTCAAGGGCCTGCCGCTGACGTACGACCGCGACATGCAGGAGGCGCAGGAGCCCTGCTTCGACGCCGTCGAGACGCTGCTGCTCGTCCTGCCGGCCCTGTCCGGGATGATCGCGACGATGACGGTGCACACCGAGGTGCTGGAGCGCTCCGCACCCGCCGGGTTCGCCCTGGCCACCGACGTCGCGGAGAAGCTGGTCCGGGACGGCGTGCCGTTCCGCGACGCGCACGAGGCCGTCGGCCGGCTCGTCGCCCACTGCACCGCGCGGGGCATCGACCTGCCCGACGTCGACGACGCGCAGCTCGCGGTGATCGACCCTCACCTGACCCCGGACGTCCGGTCGGTGCTCGACGTCCGCGGCGCGCTGCGGAGTCGTGCGGCGTACGGCGGGACCGCCCCCGAGAGGGTCGCCGAGCAGGTCGCGACGCTGCACACGGAGCTCGAGGCGCAGCGGGCATGGGCGGGGACGACCGGCGGCGGCTGAGCGGTCCTGTCCTCGACGTCGCACCCGCCCTGCTCGGCAGCCGGGTGCACGCCGGGGGCGTGACGGTCCGGCTCACCGAGGTGGAGGCGTACGCGGGGGAGGCCGACCCCGGCTCGCACGCCTTCCGCGGCCGCACGCCGCGCACCGCCGTGATGTTCGGGCCGCCTGGTCACGCCTACGTCTACTTCACCTACGGCATGCACTGGTGCATGAACGTCGTCTCGGGGCCGGACGGGGTCGCCTCGGCCGTCCTGCTGCGCGCCGGCGAGGTGGTCGACGGGCTCGACACGGCGCGCGAGCGCCGGCCCGGGGTCCGCGACCGCGACCTGTGCCGGGGACCCGCCCGGCTCACCCGGACGCTCGCCGTCACCGGCGAGTTCGACGGCACCGACCTGCTCGACCCCGCCTCCCCGCTCCGGCTCGACCTCGCCGACCCGCCGGACCCCGGCGCGGTCGACTTCGGGCCGCGGGTCGGGGTCGCGGGCGCCGGCGCGGCGACCCCGTGGCGGTTCTGGCTGGCGGGCGAGCCCACGGTGTCCCCGTACCGCCCCGGCGTGCGCCGCGGCCCTCGTCCCCGCCCTTGACGCCTGTCGGGCGGTCCTGCCCGGACAGCCCGACGGTGCTCGAGCGGCCCGCCCCACCGTTGCCCTGACGACCTGCCGACCTGCCGCCTGACCCGGCACGGCTCGCCGACGCCGGTGACCTGTCGCACCGCGTGCCCTGCCGATGACCCGGCATGCCCTGAGGCCTGCCCTGCCCCAGCTGCCCCCTGCAGCGCTGCCGCGGCACCCGGCGCGGCGACGACGTGCGGGCACGGGCCTGCCGTCCGCGAGGATCGGGGGCATGACCAGGCCGTCCCCGACCTCCACCGACAGCACGACCGGCCGTCCCGGCGACTCCGTGTCGGCTCTGCCCGAGGTCGACGCGCTGCCGACCGTCGCTCCGGTCCCCGACGTCCTGGCCGACCTCGAGTGGCGCGGTCTGATCGCGCAGACGACCGACCGCGAGGCGCTGGCCCGCGACCTCGCCGCCGGGCCGGTCGTGCTCTACGCCGGCTTCGACCCGACGGCGGAGAGCCTGCACGTCGGCAACCTCGTGCCGCTGCTCGCGCTGCGCCGCTTCCAGCTCGCCGGCCACCGCCCGATCGCCCTGGCCGGCGGGGCCACCGGCACCATCGGCGACCCCAGCGGGCGGTCGACGGAGCGCGCGCTGCTGACCCCCGAGGTGGTGGCCGCGCGCGTGCGACTGCTCAGCCGGCAGATGCAGCGCTTCCTCGACTTCTCGGGCCCCGGCGCCGCGCTGCTCGCGGACAACCTCGACTGGACCGGCGACCTGCGCGTCCTCGACTTCCTCCGCGACGTCGGCAAGCACTTCCCCGTCAACCAGATGCTCGCCCGCGAGTCGGTGAGCGCCCGGCTGCAGGGCGCCGGCCTGTCGTTCACGGAGTTCAGCTACCAGTTGCTGCAGGCGATGGACTACGTCGAGCTGCACCGCCGGCACGGCTGCCGCCTGCAGATCGGTGGCAACGACCAGTGGGGCAACATCACCGCAGGCCTCGACCTGCTGCGCCGCGTCGAACGGGCCAGCGCGCACGCGCTCACGTTCCCGCTGGTCACCGACGCGTCCGGCGCCAAGATCGGCAAGAGCACCGGCGGCGGCAACGTCTGGCTCGACCCGGCGATGACCAGCCCGTACGCGCTGTACCAGTTCCTGCTCAACGTCGACGACCGCGACGCCGGCACGTACCTGCGCCTGCTCACCTTCGTCGGTCGCGAGGACGTCGAGGCGCTCGACGCAGCGACCACGCGGCGACCCCAGGCACGCGCGGCGCAGCGGCGGCTGGCCGTCGAGCTCGTGGCGCTGGCGCACGGCGCGGAGGAGGTGCGCCGCGTCCAGGCGGCGAGCGCCGCGCTGTTCGGTGGCGGTGACCTCACCGCTCTCGACGAGGACGTCCTCGCCGCCGCGTTGGCCGAGGCCCCCGCCGTGCGCGTCGACGGGCAGGCACCGGCCGTCGTGGAACTGCTCGCGGAGGGGCTCGGCCTGAGCCGCTCCGACGCCCGCCGCGCCGTGCGCGAAGGTGGTGCGTACCTGAACAACGAGCGCCTCACCGACGAGGCCCGCGTGCCGCAGGACACCGACTGGCTGCACGGCCGGTTCCTCGTCCTGCGCCGCGGCAAGCGAGCCGTGGTGGTCGTCGAGCGCGGGGCTGGACCGGCTGACCGGCCCCGG
>JALYNK010000262.1 GCA_030773235.1 Actinomycetota bacterium
GGCGCGGCTCGGGGGCGGCGCCCGGCCCGGACACGGCGCGCCGGCAGGCGGCGAGCGGACCGGAACCGCTCACGCCGGCGACGGGCCGGCGGACAGCCGCGCGCGGTTCGTCGAGGGTTTCGTCACCGCGTCGCTGGTGTTCTGCGTCGGCCCGCTCGCCGTGCTCGGCCCGCTGTCCGACGGGCTGGGCCGCGGCATCGAGCAGCTGGCGCTCAAGAGCACGCTGGACGGGTTCGCCTCGCTCGCCTTCGCCGCGTCGCTCGGCTGGGGCGTCGCAGCGTCCGCGCTGTCGGTCGCCGCCGTGCAGGGGTCGCTCACCGTGGTGGGCGCCGTGCTCGGGGACCTGCTCCCCGAGGCGCAGATCGCCGCGCTCACCGCCACCGGCGGCGTCCTGCTGCTCGGCGTGGGGCTGCGCCTGCTCGCGGTCAAGCCCGTCCCCGTGGGCGACCTGCTCCCCGCCCTGGTCTGCGCGCCCGTGCTGACGGCGGTCGTCGCCGCGGTGCGGTGACCGGACGACGGGTCCTGCCCCGGTGGCCCGGTCCCGGTAGCACGGCCGTACGCCCTCCGCCGGGCCTTTGACGGGTCTCGACCGCCTGTCTAGGGTCCCCGCCCAGTGGCGCCCGGACCGGTCGAGTAGAGAACGGGCAGGGTCGGGGAAGACCTGTGCGGAGCCAAAGACCGGTCCGGGCCCACCACTGCCGCGATCGCCCAGCGGCACCGCGCCACGACCGTCCCTCCTGGTCGGGGGCGCGTGGTTGAGTTGCGCCTCGCCGACCCCGACGCGGTCCCGCGCCGCCGCTCGACCTCTAGGAGCCCGTGTGGGACAGCGCTCCCCCGCACCCCTGCTCCCGTGCCGTTCGGCCGTCGCGCGGGGCGTGCTGCTCGCGCTGGCCGTTCTCCTCGCGGTGCTCGTGCCCGGCACGGCGAGCGCTCAGGACGCGTCCCCGTCGCCGCCCCGTCCGTCCGCGAGGCCGTCGGACCCGACCGCGGCGCAGGAGCGCATCCGCGGCACCCTCACCGACGTCCAGCGCAACCCGGTGCGCGGCGTCGCGATCGTCGTGGAGCAGGGCACGACGCCGGTCGGCCGGGCCGTCAGCGACGAGAGCGGTCGCTTCCTCGTGCCCGTGCCCGGTCCCGGCACGTACACCGTGCGGATCGACCGCGCGACCCTGCCGCCCGGCCTCGAGCCACAACTCGACCGCCGCGACGTGCGGGTCCGGTCGGGCGCCACGGCGCCGGCCCTGTTCAGCTTCGGGCAGCAGGAGCGGCGGGCGACGAGCCGCTTCGAGCAGGCTCCGCAGCTGCTCGTCGGCGGCCTGCAGTTCGGGCTCGTCATCGCCATGGCCGCGGTGGGGCTGTCGCTGATCTTCGGGACGACCGGACTCACCAACTTCGCGCACGGCGAGCTGATCACCGGCGGTGCGCTGCTCGGGTACGTCTTCAACGTCGGGCTCGGCCTCAACCTCGTCCCGGCCACGGTCATCGCGGTGCTCGTCGGTGGGCTGGTCGGCGGCCTGCTCGACCGCCTGCTGTGGCGGCCGCTGCGCCGCCGCGGCACCGGGCTGATCGCCGCGCTCGTGGTGAGCATCGGCCTGTCGCTGGTGCTGCGCTACGTCTACCTCTACTTCTACGGCGGCGGCTCGCGCTCCTACCTGCAGTACGCGACCCAGGACCCGCTGCAGCTGGGACCCGTCACCGTGCTCCCCCGCGACCTGGTCATCCTCGCGGTGTCGCTGGTCGCGCTCGTGGGCGTCGCCCTGGCCCTGCAGCGCACCCGGCTCGGCAAGGCGACCCGCGCGGTCTCGGACAACCCGTCGCTCGCGGCGTCGTCCGGCATCGACGTCGAGCGGGTCATCAACGTCGTGTGGGTGGTCGGCACCGCGCTCGCGGTGCTGGGCGGCGTCTTCCTCGCGCTGTCGCAGCAGGTCGGCTACCAGCTCGGGCAGAACATCCTGCTGCTGCTCTTCGCGGGCGTGACGCTCGGCGGCCTCGGCACGGCGTACGGCGCTCTGGTGGGCAGCCTCGTCGTCGGCGTCTTCACGCAGCTGTCGACCCTGTTCATCCCCGCCGAGCTGCAGGTCGTGGGCGCGCTCGTCGTCCTCATCCTCATCCTGATCGTCCGGCCGCAGGGCATCCTCGGCCGCGCGGAGCGCGTCGGATGACGACTGCCGCTCCGCTCCGCTCCGCCCGCACCGCGCTCCGCAGGAGGTGCCCGTGGACGTCGGCGTGATCCTCGACAACACGCTGACGGCGCTGTTCAACGCCGAGGCCCTGTACCTGGCGCTCGCCGCCATCGGGCTGAACGTGCACTTCGGCTACACCGGGCTGCTCAACTTCGGCCAGGTCGGGTTCGTGGCCGTCGCCGCGTACGGGCTGGGCGTCGGCGTCACGTACCTCGAGCTGTCGTTCGGGCTGTCGCTGCTGCTGGGACTGGGCGGCGCCGTGGTGCTCGCGCTGCTGCTGGGCGTGCCGACGCTGCGGCTGCGCGCCGACTACCTCGCGATCGTCACCATCGCCTCCTCCGAGGTGATCCGGCTCGTCGCCCGCAGCGCCACGCTGCGCGAGGTGAGCGGCGGCTCGTCCGGGCTCACCGGCTTCGCCGGCGGCTTCTACGCGCTCAACCCGCTGCCCGACGGGCGCTACGGCTTCGGCCCCGTCGACTACGACGAGAACCGCGCCTTCCTGCTGCTCGTCGGCTGGACGCTCGTGACCCTGTGCAGCCTGCTGGTGTTCCTGCTCATGCGCAGCCCGTGGGGGCGCGTGCTGCGCGCGATCCGCGAGGACGAGGACGCCGCGCGCAGCCTGGGCAAGAACGTCGTCGGCTACAAGATGCAGTCGCTCATCCTCGGTGGGCTGTTCGGCGCGCTGGGCGGCTTCGTCTTCGCGCTCGCGAACTCCTCGATCCAGCCGGACAACTACAGCAGCCTGTTCACCTTCTTCGCGTTCACCGCGATGATCCTCGGCGGCGCCGGGCGCATCCTCGGTCCGGTGGTCGGCGCGGTGCTGTTCAGCACGCTGTTCACCGGGCTGGAGAACGTGCTGTTCCAGGCCGTGACGTCGGGCGTCGTCCCTGAGACCCTCATGAACGTGAACCAGGTCGGCATCGTCCGGCAGATCCTCGTCGGCGTGCTCCTGATGGCCCTGATGATCTTCCGGCCGCAGGGCCTGTTCGGCGACCGCAAGGAGCTGGCGCTCGATGCCCGCTGACGACCTGCCCGCTGGCGACCTGCCCGCTGGCGACCGGGCAGCTGACGACCTGCCCGCTGGCGACCGGGCAGCCGGCGACGTGCCCTCCGGCGACGCCGTCGGCTCCGAGCGGGTCGCGGGCGCAGCACCCGGCGCCGGGCCGGGGGACGCG
>JALYNK010000263.1 GCA_030773235.1 Actinomycetota bacterium
CGTGCGCAGCGCGACCGCGCGGCTCGCGCGCGCCGCCCGGGTGCCCGAACCGGCCGGCGCCGTGCTCTCGGTGCCCGCGCCGTCCCCGGAGGCGGCCATCGCGGCCGCCGCGGCGTGCCTGGACCGGGGCGTACGGGTCGGCTGCTTCCGGCCGCCGTCGGTGCCCGACGGCACCAGCCGCCTGCGGATCACCGCCAGCGCCCGGCTCGTCGACGACGTCCTCGACCGGGCCGTCGCGGTGGTCCGCGAGGTGGTCGACGGGCCGCTGAACGGATGACCGGCCGGGTGGTGGTCGTGACGGGCACCGGCACGGACGTCGGCAAGACCGTGGTCACGGCCGCTCTGGCAGCGTCCTGCACCGCCGCCGGGCTGCGGGTGGCTGCGGTGAAACCCGCCCAGACCGGGGTGGTGCCCGGCGAGCCGGGCGACCTCGACGTCGTGCGCAGCCTCGGCGGCGCCGTGACCACGGCGGAGCCCGTACGGCTGGCCGAGCCGCTCGCCCCCGACACGGCGGCCCGCCGCGCGGGCGTTCCACTGCCTCCCGTCGCCGCGACCGCGTCCCGAGTCGCCGACCTGGCGGCCACCCACGACGTCGTCCTCGTCGAGGGCGCGGGGGGCCTGCTCGTCCGGCTCGACGACGACGGCGGCACGCTCGCTGACCTCGCCGACGCGGTGCGCGACGCCGGACCGGACGTCACCGTCGTCGTGGTCGTCGCCGCTGGCCTCGGGACGCTCAACGCCACCGCCCTCACCGTCGAGGCGCTGCGCGCCCGCGGGCTGGAGCCGGCCGGCCTGGTCGTCGGGTCCTGGCCCGCGGAGCCGGGGCTCGCCGAGCGCTGCAACCTCGTCGACCTCCCGCGCTGCGGGGTCCCGCTCCTCGGGGTCGTCCCGGCCGGTGCGGGGGCCTGGACCCGGGACGCGTTTCGCGCCGCGGCGCCCGGCTGGCTGCCCTGCGCGTCGGTGCTGCCGGGTCCGGCTGGTGCGCCGGGCCGCTGACCGGGGCGTGGCTACGGCAGCAGCGTCTGCTCCTTGCCGGTGAGCCACTCGACGAACAGCGTGGTCGCGTCGTCCTGCAGCCGCCCCTCCTGGTGCTCGAGGATCGCGTGCTGCAGGCGGCGCATGACCTCCGGCGTGGGCTCGCCCGAGGCCGACTGGCGGGCGACGAACTCCGCCAGCCGCTGCACCCCGAAGAAGCTGCCGTCGCGACCGCGCGCCTCGTCCACCCCGTCGGTGAACAGCAGCACGCGGTCACCGGGCTGGAGCTGCGTCTCCTGGACCGGGGGCGCTGCGCCGCCGCCGAGGTCGAGCATCCCCAGCGGCTGGGACGGCTCCGGCACCTGCATGCCGACGATCTTGCGCTCGCGCAGCAGGAACGGCGCAGGGTGCCCCGCGGACAGCCACGACAGCCGCCCGCTGTCGACGAGCAGCTGGCCGAGGATGGCCGTGACGAACCGCTCACCGCCGTGCTGCTCGGACAGCACCCGGTCGACCTCCAGCGCGGTCTCCTGCAGGGGCAGCCCCGCCCGCCGGGCGTTGCGGTACGCGCCGATCGCGAGCGCCGACAGCTGCGCGGCGAGCAGGCCGTGTCCCATGGCGTCGAACACCGCCACGTGGGCCACCTCGCCGTTGACCGCGTAGTCGAAGGCGTCGCCACCTACCTCGTAGGCGGGAGCCAGCAGGCCGCTGATGACGAGCCGCGGCGTGCCGAACGTGAGCGGCGGGAGGAGGCCGTACTGCATCTCGGCCGCGAGGCTCATCGGGCGTTCGCGGCGCACCCACTCGTAACGGTCGGTGGACGCGCTCTTGGACACCAGGAGCTCGGCGACCAGGTGGCCGTACTCGGACAGCATCTGCACGACCACCGGCTCGAGGTCGGCCCCCTCGGTGGGCAGCACCGACTCGATGACGCCGAGCCGCTCTGTCCCGTCCAGGAGCGGCGTCCACAGTCGTCGCGAGGCGCCTGCCTCCACCACCTGCGGCGTGACGGTGCGGAAGGCGCGCCCCGCCACGGTGCCGTCGATGCTCAGCGTCTCGCGCGGGGCCGTACCCGCCGTGCGCATCGGGACGAGCGTCTTCTGGTCGTAGTCGACGAGGTACATGACGAGCTCGGTCACGCCGAGGTCGCGCACGCACCGGGCGGCGAGCTCGGGGAGCTCGTCGGGGTTGACGAGGTGGGAGCCGCGGAGGAGCGCGTCGAGAGCGCGGCCGTACTGCGGCGGGAAGTTCTCGTGGGCGACCACCGCTGTCGGCTACCCCTGCCGCCCGGCCCTGACGCCCGGCCCTGACGCCCGCCGTCCGCAGCGCCGTGTCGCCGGCAGCGCCGTGTCGGCGGTTGCCGAGCCCGGCCGACCCGTACGGTCGCGGCGTGACGGCCCCACCGCTCGACGTCGACGTCGTCGTGCCGACCTGCGGCCGGGCGTCCGCGCTCGCGGTGACCCTCACCGGGGTCGCGGGGCAGTCCCGCCTTCCGGCCCGCGTGGTGGTCGCCGACCAGACGCCCGAGCAGGAGCGGGCCGGCGGCAACCTCGCCGCTCCCGAGGTGCGCGCGGTGCTCGACGCGCTGCGCCGCCGCGGGGTGGACGTGCGGGGCTACCGCCGGCCCGAGCGCCGCGGGGTCGCCGAGCAGCGGCAGTTCCTGCTCGAGCAGGTCGGGTCGCCGTACGTGCTCTACCTCGACGACGACGTGCTGCTCGACCCCGGCGTGCTGTCCCGGCTGCGCGAGGCGCTGGAGCACCTGGCGTGCGGCTTCGTCGGCGCGGCGGTGCAGGGGCTGTCGTACGCCGACGACGTGCGGCCGCACGAGCAGGCCGTCGAGTGGTGGGACGGGCCGGTGCGGCCCGAGCGGGTCCGCAAGGGCGACCCCGCCTGGGAGCGCTGGCGGCTGCACAACGCCGCCAACCTGCTGCACGTCGAGCAGGCGCTCGGCCTCGCGCCGGGGGAGTGGCGCGCCTACAGGGTGGCGTGGATCGGCGGGTGCGTGCTCTTCGACGCCGAGGCGCTGCGCGACGTCGGCGGCTGGAGCTTCTGGCCGCAGCTGCCGCTCGCCTCGCGCGGCGAGGACCTCGTCGTGCAGCTCCGGCTGCTGCAGGCCCGCGGCGGCGCCGGGATCGTGCCGAGCGGGGCGTACCACCTCGAGCTGCCGACGACGCTCGTCGACCGGCGGGTCGACGCGTACGAGGTCGTGCTCGAGGCCGACGACCGGCGCGCCGCCGGTGCCCGTGCCGCCGCCCTCGCCCGCGGTGACGAACACCATGTCGGCCCCCTTGAGGACCTCCTCGATGTCCTCGCGGTGGTCCTCGGCCGCCTGCCGGCCGACCTCCGGGGCGGCGCCGGCACCGAGCCCGCGGGT
>JALYNK010000264.1 GCA_030773235.1 Actinomycetota bacterium
CGCGCCATCGCCAGGACGAACAGGCCGGTGGCGACGACGAGCACGACGTTGGTGTAGGCGAAGTGCAGCCAGAACACCGGTCCGGTCTCGACCAGCGGGAGCTGGCCGGGCGAGCCGGGCGCGTAGGTGCGCACGAGGTCGTGCGTGCGCGGCACGGCCAGCACGACGAGCAGTGCGACCGGCTCGATCGCGAGCAGCGCGAGCCGGCGCGGGGTGAGCCAGGCGGCGCGGCCGGTGTACTGCAGGACGAAGACGAGCCACGCGTAGGCCAGGGCGTTGACACCGACGTACTTCGCGTCGCCCCACCGCTGCCGGGCGAGCAGGTCGTCGGCCTGCAGCTCGACGGCGTACGCCACGCCCCACCAGGCCACGGCGAGGAGCAGTCCGGCCAGGCTGAGCCCCGCCGGGTCACGGCGCCGGCGCCAGACGCCCACCGCCAGCGCGGCGAGCAGGACGCCCGCGGCCGCCATCACGGCGGCCACGACCTGCAGCACGGTCGGGCCCCCCTCTCTCCGTTGTGCACGACCGACCCCGCCGTTGTCGGCAGGACCGGCGCCGCAGCGCAGTGCCGGCAGGGTGCCAGCCCAACCGGTGGACCGCGTGCCGTACCGGTGCAACCCGGGTCGCGGTTCGCGCGTCGGTAGGACAGGAGCGGCGGTCCCGGGCGCGACCGGCACGGGGACCACACGGCGACGTACCAGGACGACGTCGCGCCGCTCCGGACGGAGGGCGGCCCCCCGGCCGCCCGGCGGCGCGGCGAGGGAGGACGACATGCGTGCGCGGCTGATCCCGGAGCAGAGGACCGACGTGCCACCGGGGCTGTCCCGCCGGGGACCCGAGCCGACACCGGTGACGGTGACGCTCGCCCCGCGTGGGCGCCTCGAGCACACCAGCACCGGCGCGCTGCGCCGCAGCCTGGCGCTGCTGAGCGCCGTGCCCGGCGCCGACGTCGTCCTGGACCTGCACGCCGTGCCCTGCGTCGACGACACCGTCGCCTCGGTGCTGCAGGCGTGCCAGGCCGCGACGGCGGACCGCGGCGGGCACTTCTGCGTGCGCGGCGCCCGCAACCAGCCCCACGAGCTGCTGACCGCACACGGCGTACGCCTCGCCGAGACCGCGTCCGACGGGTCCGGCGACGGACCGCGACCGTCCGTGCAGGGGTAGCGCCGGGGCGTGTCCGCCCGACAGGTGCCTGCACCACTGCGAGCACACCCGGTCAGAAGGCGCCGCGCCGCCGCTGTCGCCAGGGTCGCCCGTCGGGGTCGTACACGAGGCGGTAGAGCGGCTCAGCCCACAGCCGCTGCCACCGGCTGACGGGCTCGGGCTGGTGGTGCCGCACCCTCCCGGGGGGGCGCGGGCCGCGGCACCCGGAGGCGTGCCAGGCGTCCAGCGCCGCGGCCGTGTCGTGCCACAGGGCGAAGCCCTCCGCCGGGTCGAGCAGCGCAGCGTCGCCGGGGTCGCCAACCCCGTCGCCGGTCGGTCGGTCGAGGTGCTCCCGCCACACCTGCAGGCGGAGGTCGCGAGCCAGCCGCCGGGCGCCGTCCCCGTGGCCACCCGGGTCGCGTGGCGCACGCTCGTCACGCCTCGGGTCGAGCACGGCACACGTGATCTCGCTGTCGCACGTCCACGAGCGGCGGTTGAAGTTGTCCGAGCCGCAGGTGAACCAGACGTCGTCGACGATGCAGATCTTCGCGTGGACGTAGACCGGCACGCTGGACGGGCTCTCCAGGTCGTACACCGCGACGCGGTCGGGTGCCGTGGACCGCAGCAGCTCCAGCGCGCGCAGCTGCCCGAGCCGGTTGGGCGGGCCGCTCACCCGGCCGTCCTGGTCGGGGTAGCGGGGCACGACCGCGACGAGCCGCAGCTCCGGCGAGCGCGCCAGCGCGGCGGCCAGCCCCCGGGCCACCGGTTCGGACCACAGGTACTGGTCCTCGAGGTAGATGAGCGACCGGGCCCGCGAGAACGCCTTGGCGTACGCCCGCGCCACGCTGCGCTCGCCGTCCGGCGCGAACGGGTACGTCGGCCGCTTGTAGACGTAGGTGCGCAGCACCTGCACCGCGCACGACCCGGCAAGCGGCGGGTCGGGGAACCGTTCCGGCAGCCGGGCGGGGTGCCGCGGCATGTCGGCGAGCCGCTGCACGACGATCCGGTACGGCGTTCGCCGGTCCAGCGGCCGAGGGTCGTCCCAGCGCTCGACGAAGCACTCGAGCAGGTCGCCGACGACCGGGCCGCGCAGTTCCAGGGCAGCGTCGTGCCACGGCGCCCGCGGCCCGTACCGGCGGTCGAGGGGTGATGTCTGCGGGTCGCCCTCGTGCCGGTCGTCGTCCCGGCGGCTGTGGCACAGGTCGATGCCGCCCACGAACGCCACGTCGCGCTCCGGCTGGTCGCGGTGCCGGACGACGACGAGCTTCTGGTGGTGCGCGCCGAACCGCCGGACCCGCTGGTCGAGCAGCGCCTCACCGCCAGCCTCGTTGAGCAACCGGCCCAGGTGCTGGTTCTGCTGCGCGCTGAACGTCAGCAGGTCGCTGTGCGAGCGCCAGAGCAGCCCGCGCACCTCGACGCCGCGGTGGACGAGCCCGACGAGGAGCTCCCCGATCGTCGGCCCGTCCGGGAGCAGGCGCTCGTCGGCATCACCGCGCCAGTCGGTGAAGTAGACCCGGTCTCCGGCCTGCAGCGGCTGCAGCTCGTCGTGCAGCCGAGCGAAGTACGCCGCGCCGTGCACCAGCGGGCGGACCGCGTTGCCGTCCGACCAGGCACGGCCGTCCGCGTGCCGGCGGTCGAGCTGGGTGACCGCGTTGCCGCGCTCCTGAGCAGTGAGGAACCAGTCCTCGGCCTCGGAGCGCACGCGCCACCCTGGCACGCCGTTGCCCGCGCACGGCCAGCTCGTCCGGCAGGGACACCTGCACGGCGCCCACCTCAGGTGACCCAGCCGTCGGGTCCGAGGACGCGCCCGTCCTTGAGCCGGAGTGTCTTGTGGCCTTCGTGGAGGTCGCGGTGGCTGCTGTCGCAGAGCAGGACGGTGTCGCTGAGGCTGGTGCTGCCGCTTCTGGCCCAGGGGGTGGCGTGGTGGCGTGCATCCGGGCGCCGAGGTGGCTGGTGGTGCGTCGGCAGCCGGCGGCTTGGCAGTGCCCTGCGGTTCCGGTGTGTTTCGCGCGGCGTTCGTGGGCTTTGAGGGTGCGTTCGCTGTGGCTGGTCTCGATGACCTTGCCGGTGAGGCTGAGAGTGTGCCGGGTGGGCCGGCTGGCGTCCGCACGCCCACCGCTGGACCAGTTTCACGGGCAGGTGCGCGCCGCTCCCGCCGCGGGCCGGGAGCGCCCCGGGCCGGCCGTCGAGCGCCGCCGCGC
>JALYNK010000265.1 GCA_030773235.1 Actinomycetota bacterium
GTGCGCCGACTCGCTACCGCCGGCACGGCGCTGCGCCGCTCGGCAGCCCCCGGAGGAACCGACGAGGTGGTTGAGCTCAGGCCCGACAGCGGCTGCAGGCACTGCCCGAGATCCCGCGAGCCTCCCCAACCGCAGCGACGGGCGTTGCGCGGAACGCAACAACCGGCCGTCACGGTCGACGTCGTCGAAGGCTGTGCGTGCGCGAGCTGGGCCCTGTGTGGACGGCGGCGTGACCGTGATCCGCCTGCCGGGGATGGCCATGGGCACCCCTGCGGAGCAGCGCGACGGGGCTCCTGGGCTGCTGCCAGCCCTGGCCCGCAGCCGCGCCCAGACCACCTGCTCCCAGCCCTACGACCCCGGACAGTCGGGCCACTCGACCCGGTGAGTGCACCAGTGCTCGCTCACGGAACTGCGGGGCGCGGACAGCGCCGTCAGCGCGGACGCCAGAGCGACGCCGTCCAAGTCGTTCGGCTCCGCGACGCCCAGCTGGTGGCACTCGACGGCGGAACGATCGCGAGCTCGCTGGCGCTGCCGCTGAGGTGGGCAGCGCGGGGACGGCAGTCACGGTGCGGGGGCTGCTGCGGCGTCCGGGCTACCGCCGCTTGTGGATCGCTCGGACGGCGAGCCAGGTCGGGGACGTCGCTCAGTTCACGACGCTCGGGCTGCTGCTGCTGGACCTGACCGGCAGCGGGCTGGGGGTGTCCGGCGCCGTCGTCGCGGAGATCCTGCCGGTGCTGCTCCTGGCACCGCTGGCCGGCAGCCTGGTCGACCGCCTGCCTCGGGTACGGGTCATGGTCGCCGCAGACGTGTGGCGGGCGGCGCTGGCGGCGCTGCTCGCGCTCGAGCACCAGCAGGCGGCCGTCGCCTACGCCGTCGCGTTCGGGTTGTCCGCCGGCGCGGTGTTCTTCAACCCGGCGGCGCAGTCGGTGCTCCCGGCGCTCGTCGACGACGAGGACCTGGTCACGGCCAACAGCGGCATCTGGACCGCGGCGGTGGTCTGTCAGGTGCTGCTCGCGCCAGCGGCCGCGTACCTCGCCGTGGCGCACGGGTTCGGGCCGGCGTTCGCGCTGAACGCACTGAGCTTCGTGGTGTCGGGCGCGGTGCTGCGCGGACTGCGCGTCCCGGCGACCCCCCCGCCGGGGGGCGCCGCGGGCGTGTTCGCTCACGCCCGGGACGGCCTGGCCGCGCTGGCGGCGGTGCCGCTGCTGCGCGCGCTCGCCGTCGGTCAGGCGCTGGCTGCGCTGTCCGCCGGGGCCACGAGCGCGCTCCTGGTCGTGCTGGCGGCAGAGCGGCTGGGGGGTGGGAGCGGCTTCGGCGTGCTGCTCGCCGGCATCGCGCTGGGAGCCGCAGCCGGTCCTGTGCTGCTGCGCCGGCTCGTCGCCGACCCGCGCCGCCCGGTCTGGGTGTTCGGCCCGTACGCCGTCCGCGGCCTCGTCGACCTCGTCCTCGCGCTGGTCACCGCTCTGCCCCTGGCGGTGGCCGCGGTCGTGTTCTACGGGCTGTCGACCTCGACGGGCAACGTCACCTTCAGTGCGCTCATCCAGTCGCGGGTGCCCGGCGAGCTGCGGGGTCGGGCGTTCGCAGGCTTCGACGTGATCTGGCAGAGCGGTCGCCTCGTGAGCCTGCTGGGCGGCGGCCTGCTCGTCGACGTCGCCGGCGTGCAGCTGGTCTACGCGCTGGGCGGCGCTCTGCTGCTCGCGGCGGCCGCCGTCGGCCTGGCTGCCGGACGCGCTGCGGCACCTCCTCCCGGGTGACGGAACAGACCGCGGGCGCGTCGCAGCGAGTCGGGTCGAGTCGCGGAGCGCTCGAGCGAGTCACCGACCAGTCAACCACCTGGTCGAGACCGACCTCGACCTAGCCGCCGCCCCGGGCCTGTGAGCCCGCCCCGTCGCGTGCGCGCCACCTGGCGCGACGCCGAGCCGCCGCGCTCGTCCAGGGGTCGTGGTCACGAAGGGTCGTCGGCGGCCTGCAGCGGCCGCTGAAAGCAGGATCACCCGCCGGAGTGGTTGGTCCGCACGGCCGCAGACCGACCCTTCCTGCATGTCCCCCGCCGCCTCCGCCCTCGCGGCGCCGGTGCGCGCCCGCCGCCGGGCGACCGGCGTGCGGTTCGCGCTGGTGAGCGGCGGGACGACTGCGCTCGACGTGCTCGGCGTGGTCGTCGGTCACCGGGTGCTCGGCCTGCCGCTGGGCCTCGCGGTCGCACTCGCCTTCGCAGGCTCGTCCGCCCTGCACTTCGCGCTGCACCGCGTGTGGGTCTTCGCAGCGCAGGGGTGCCCCCGCCGGCAGGGCGTGCGGTACGTCGCGATGGTCGGCGGCAACCTGCTGGTCACGGCCCTGGCCGTCCCGGCGCTCGCGCACCTCGGGACGGACTACCGGGTCGCGAAGCTCCTCGTCACCGCGCTCGTCGGACTCGCCAACGTCGCGGTGCTCCACCACTGGGTCTTCCCCCGGCCCACCGCCGCCGCGGTCGTGCGGATCCCCGCGCCCCGCCGTGCTGCGGTGCTCACCGCCGCCTGACCGCCTCGCCCGAACGGGTGTGAGCAGGTCGTCAGCGCCGCGACCGTGTGCGAAGGGGTCGTCCGGGGACGACACGTGAGCCCTGCGGTGCGTCGCCTGCTACGTGAGCTGCGGAGCGTCCCCTGATCCGCTCTTCCCCGGGAACACCTGTGTCCGCACCCCGCACCCGTCCGCCCGCCAGCCCCACCGAGACCGGCTCCGTCCCGATCACGGAGCGCCGGGACCGCCGCCGACCGCTCGCCTGGCTCCCCTGGGCGGTGCTGGGCGCTCTGACCCTCCTGCTCGCGCTCGTGCTGCTGGTCATCAACGCCGTGGACGACGACGGGCCCGACGGCCCCTCCGGCGACCGGCTCGGGCAGGTCGGCAGCGCCGGCTCCGGCATCAACGGTCGCGACGGCGACGGTCGCGTCGCGGGCACCGAAAGCGGTTCCACCACCGGCCCGCAGGCCGGCGCCCCCTCTGCCGCAGCCTCGGGCGCTGCCAGCGCTGCGCCGTCGGGCGCTGCGCAGGGCGCCGCGGCGTCGCTGAAGGTCGGCGACCGCGCCCTGCTGCCGCTCGCCTCGGGCAGCCTGACCGGCGACCTCGGTCAGCCGGTCACGGGCACCGCGCGCGTCGAGTCGGTCGTCTCCGACGAGGGCTTCTGGGTCGGCAGCAGCGCGCAGGAGCGCGTCTTCGTGCACCTCACGCCGCAGGCCCGCAAGGCCGACGGCGAGTCCCCGTTCCAGGTCCGCGGCGGGCAGACGGTCGAGTTCACAGGACGACTCGTGTCGGCCGCCCAGAGCGCCGGGCCGCTCGCCGACGTCACTGCCCAGGAGGGCAAGCAGCAG
>JALYNK010000266.1 GCA_030773235.1 Actinomycetota bacterium
GGTCGCACCTCGTAGGGGCGCTCGTCGACCACGTGGACGCCCATGTTCTCCAGCAGCGGCAGCACGTCCGACAGGGTCACGGACTGGCCGTGCCGGAACAGCTTCAGCCGCAGCGCGCCCGGCGGGGCCTCCAGTGGGCGGTAGAGGTGCATGGCCAGGTCGTCGCCGGCGCCCAGCGCCTCCAGGCGACGGACGTCGAAGACCGCGGCGGGGGCAGCGGTGTACTGCTGGTACGCCGCTGAGAACGCATCGGCGTACCGGCGGTGGAGGGCGACCGCCCGCTCCTCGCCGACCTGCTCGACGAGGGCGTCGTACAGGTCGTCGGTCCAGGAGCGCATGGCGGCCGCCAGCCGGCCCTCCAGCTCGCCGACGTCGAGGTCGCCCGGCGCCCCGGGCCGAATCGAGACCGTGACGTGGAGCCGGGCCAGGACCGACTCGCTCACGTACGTCGTCGACTGCACGCTCGTGCCCTGCAGGGCACCGACCAGGATCTCCTGCAGGCGGAGCCGCAGCGAGGTGCTGAGCCGGTCGCGGGGCAGGTACACCAGGCAGGACCAGAAGCGGCCGAAGTCGTCGCGGCGCACGAGCAGCCGCAGGCGCTGCCGGTCCTGGACGTCGAGGATGGTGGTCGCCGCCTCGAACAGCTCCTCGACGCCGATCTGGAACAGCTCTTCGCGCGGATAGGTCTCCAGGATCCTGAGCAGAGCCTTGCCGTCGTGGCTGTCCGGCGGGTAGCCGGCGCGGTCGAGCACCGCCTGCACCTTGCGCCGCAGGACGGGCACCGCGCGCGGCGACTGCTGGGAGGCCTGGCTCGCCTGCAGCCCGAGGAACCGGCGCTCCCCGACGACAACCCCGTCGGCGTCGAAGCGCTTGACCCCGACGTAGTCGAGGTAGCTGGGACGGTGGACCGTCGACCGGGAGTTCGCCTTGGTCAGCGTGAGCACGTTCGGCTCGCGGGCCCGCTGTCGCACCTCCGGCGTGAGCTTGGCGAAGCTGTGGGAGACCGGACGGCTCCGGCCGTCGCGCAGCAGCCCGAGCCCGGTGCCGGGGACGGCGCGCAGCTCGTCCTCGCCGTCCTCGGTGACCAGCTCGTACTCCCGGTAGCCGAGGAAGGTGAATTGGTCGTCGGCGAGCCAGCGCAGCAGGGCCGCAGCCTCGTCCCGCTCCGCGGGGTCGCCTGCGGTGGGCTCGCTCTCCAGTGCGGCGGCGACCTCGAGCGCCTGCTGCCGCATCGCGCGCCAGTCCTCGACCGCGGCCCGGACGTCGTCCAGCACGCGCAGCAGGTCGCGGCGCACCTCGTCGAGCACCGCGGCCTCGCTCTGCCGGTCGACCTCGAGGTGCAGGAAGGCCTCCCGGACCGTCCGCAGTGGGTCGCCGTCACCAGCCTCGGCGCGGTCGCTGTCCGCGTCGCCGTCCGGCAGGGCCACGAGCCGGGTGCCGTGGCGGCGCACCGCGAGGACGGGGTGCACCGTGAGGTGCAGCCCGAGCCCGTGCCGGGTGAGCTCCATCGTCACGGAGTCGACGAGGAAGGGCATGTCGTCGGTGACGACGTCGACCACGGTGTGCGACGAGGCGAAGCCGTGCTCCTCGTGGTCCGGGGAGTAGACGCGCACGAGCGGCTCCCCGGGCGCGCGGTCCTGTCCCAGCCGCAGGTGCGACATCGCCGCGCCGTACAGGTCGTGCATGGTGCGCGCCGCGAGGTCGCCGGGCGCGACGCGGGCGTAGTAGCGCCCGACGAAGGCGCCGAACAACTCGGCCTGCTCCGGCGGCAGCCGGTCCTGGGCGTACCTGCGCAGGTTCTCGAGCGTGTCGTGCCGCACGGAGAACGGGTGGGTGGACACGGCGTGCATCCTCCTCCCCCTCCGCGTCGCGCTGCCCGTCGGGCACGCACACCCCCCACCGGCCCGGCGGACCGTGACACGGCCACCCGCGAGCGACGTCACGGGGTGCGGCGGGGCGTCCTCGCCTCGAGGAGTACCAGCCAACGGGGCGCGTACCTGATCGCCTCCCCTTGATCCGGGGACGGGGGTTGCCGACAACTGGTTCGTCTCGATTACGACCCGTTTTCGCTACATCCGCTCGGGCCGCCGCAGCGACGGTGCCTGTGACTTGCAGCGGTAGTTGGCGCGGTTCTGGCAGCGCTATGTGGCCGCTCGCCCGCTGATCTCGTCCGGTAGCCGATCGGCCAGCGGGGCAGGTGGCAGGCACGGCCGACACTCTCGTCGGCCCTCTTGGCGTGGTAGAACGCGGGCATGGGGCGCACGCTCGTCTTTGCCGTGGTGGCGAGCAGCCCTCTGGTGCTCGGCGCCTACCTGGGCGCCAAGTTCACCTTCCCCGAGCGTCTTCTGGCCGTGGTCCTGGCCTTCGCTGCGGGCGCGCTGATCACCGCTTTGACCTTCGAGCTGTTCGAGGAGTCATATGAGAAGGGCGGCGCGGTCCGCGCCGCGGTCGGCCTCGCGGTCGGGGCTGTGGTGTTCACCGGCGCTAGCGTCATCCTTGACCGCTACGTCGCGAAGGACGACGCCCCTGACGGCAGTACGAAGCTCGACAAGGACGCCGCCGCCAGCGAGCGACCGGCCACGTCCGCGTCGGTGAGCGGCGGTGCGGGCTTGGCGCTGCTGGCTGCGGTCACCCTCGACGGCGTGCCGGAGAACGCCGCGCTGGGCATCTCACTCGAGGCGACGGGTGGCAGCTTGGCCCTGCTCGCTGCGATCTTCGCGTCGAACCTGCCCGAGTCGCTGGTGGGCGCGGCGTCCATGCGCGCCCAGGGCAGGTCGACTACCTACGCGGTCGGACTGTGGTCTGTGGCGGCGGTCCTGCTCACCGGAGCCGTCCTGCTGGGCGCCGGGCCACTGTCCTCGGTCCCCGACGAGACCATCTCGCTGCCGCTCGCGTTCGCCGCGGGCGCGGTGATCGCGTCGCTGGCCGACACGCTGATGCCCGAGGCGTACGAGCAGGGTGGGCCGTTGGTCGCGCTATCGACCGCTCTGGGGTTCGTTCTGTCCTTCCTGCTCGCCACCCTCTGAGGAGAGCAGGAAGGACAGCCCCGGCGCCCGCAGGGCGCGAGGCCAGACCCCGACCCGCAGTTGCGCGGCGACCGGGCACGAGTCGGTCCAGAAGCCGGGACACGCCTGGAGCCTGACGGGCCTCGTGGCGCGGCGCGGGAGTTGTCCCGATAGCCGAAGGTCCAACGGGGCAGCGTCCCGTTGACGATCGGCTACCGGGACGCAACGCTGGGGACCAGCCCCGGGAGCTGGACCGCTACCGGTGGCCCGCTGACTACGTCCGGTTCTGGTCCGGGTACTCGCGGGCCATGAACGCCTCGTGCTGCCACTGCC
>JALYNK010000267.1 GCA_030773235.1 Actinomycetota bacterium
CCTCGACGCCGCGCGCCTCCGCGACCGAGGCCCACAGCGCTGCGGCCTCCCGCAGCCGGCGCGGGCGCAGCTGCAGCCCCACGAGCGCCGCGAACGTCTGCTCCGCCGGTCCACCGGTCGCCCGACGGCGCCGCAGGGTCTCGCGGAGCTGCACCGCGTGCGGGAGGCTGCGCGCGGCCGCGCCGACCACCGCATCGACCCAGCCCTCGACCAGGGCGAGCGCGGTCTCCAACCGCGCCAGCGCGGCCTGCTGGGCGGGCGTCGGGGCGAGGTCGAACATGCCCTCGCCCAGCGCGCGCTGCATGCTCTCCGGGTCCGTCGGGTCGAACGACCCCACCGCCCGCTCGATCGCGGCCGGGTCGACCTCGATACCGCGGGCGTACGCCTCCACCGCGTCGTAGAGGTGCGACCGCAGCCACGGGACGGCGGCGAACAGCCGGGCGTGGGCGCACTCGCGCAGAGCGAGGTAGAGGCGCACCTCGTCCGCCGGCACCTCCAGGCCCTCGCCGAACGCCGCGACGTTGGCCGGCAGCAGTGCCGCCCGCCCCCCGTCCTCGAGCGGCAGCCCGACGTCGGTCCCGCCGAGCACCTCACCGGCGAGCGCGCCGAGCGCCTGCCCGACCTGGGCGCCGAAGACCAGTCCACCGACCTGTCCCATGACGCCCCTCATCGCCCCGCTGAGGTCGGCGGCGGACATGCCGCCGAGCAGACCGGCCACCTCGGGTGGCAGGCCCGCCGGCATCCCCTCGCCGAGCAGGCCTCCGCTCAAGCCCTGCTCCAGGGCTCCGCTCATCGCGGTGACCACGCGGGCCGCGACCGGGTCGACGAGCTGTCGCCAGGCGGGCAGTGTCGACGTCAGCCAGCCGGTGCGGGTCCACGCGCGGCCGGACCCGCCGCTCGACGGGAACGTCGTCACGGGGTCGAGCCACAGGTCCGCCAGCCGGCAGGCGTCGACCACCTCGCGCGACTCCGAGGACGTCACCGGGCGGTCCGCGGCACGCGCGGCGGTCTCGGCGACCTGCGTCGCGAGGTCCCAGTTGACCGGTCCGCCGGTCCACGACATGAGCCGCCCGAGCGTGGCGAAGAGGTCCGCGCCACCCGCGCCACCCGCGCCGAACAGGCCGCCCAGCCCGAACGGGTCGCCCCCCTCGGGCTCCTCGGGCCGGTCGGCGGGGCCGAACCCGAACGGCTGCTTGCTCATGCTCGACCGACCTGCAGCATGGCCCAACGCTAGACCTGATCCGCCTGCTCGGCCCGGTGCACCCGACTCGTGCCGGCAGCCCGCCGGGCGCCCCCGCCCGGCCTAACCTTCCGGCGTGACGAGCACCCGGAACGTCGTGCGCCTGCTGGCGCTGCGCGACACGTGCCTGTCGGTGCAGGAGGTGCTCGACGCGGTCGAGGACCCGGGCGCGGGAGGCGTCGTCTCGTTCACAGGGCTCGTGCGCGACTCCGACGGCGGGCGCGACGTGACGCAGCTGGAGTACGAGGCGCACCCCGACGCGGGAGCCGCGCTCGAGCGCGTGGCGCGTGCCGTCGCGGCCGACCTGCCGGTCCTCGGGCTGGCCGCGGTGCACCGCACGGGGCTGCTCGAGGTCGGCGACCTCGCGGTCGTCGTCGCCGCGTCGGCCCCGCACCGCGCGGAGGCGTTCGAGGGCGCGCGGCGCCTCATCGACGACCTCAAGGCGCAGGTGCCGGTGTGGAAGCGGCAGGTGTTCGCCGACGGCGACGAGGAGTGGGTGGGCACACCGTGAGCGTCCGCTCCGCGCCGACCGCACCGCGGGGCCGGCCCGCACCTGACCTCGCTCCTGGGAGGTGACGCCGGTGCCGTCGTGGCTCGCCTGGCTGCTGCCGGTGCCGGTGGCCACCCTGCTCGCCGCCCTGTGGATCACGTGGCAGGGCCGCCCGCGCGGGCCCGCGGACCCCGAGGACTCCGTCCGCGAGCACCAGCGGTTCGTCGCCGCGCTGTCCGCGCCCGTCGGCGAGCCCCGGAGCCGCCCGGGGCGCAGGTCGCGGCGCCCGGCGGAGGACCCCGGGCAGCCCTAGCCTGACGGCGTGTCCCGGCGCACGCTGACCCTGCTGCTCTCGGTGGTCCTGACCGTCGGCCTGGTCGTGGGTGCCCTGCTCGCGCCGGTCCCGTATGTCGCGCTGGGTCCCGGCCCCACCTTCAACACGCTCGGTGACGCCGGCGGCGCGCCGGTCATCGACATCCGGGGCCGCGAGACCTATCCGACGCCCGGGCACCTCGACCTCACCACCGTCGGCGTCCGGGCCGACCTGTCGCTCGGCGAGGCGCTCGTCGACTGGTTCGACCGCGACGAGGCCGTGGTGCCGCGCGATCTGGTGTTCCCGCCCGGGCGCAGCGATGAGCAGGTCGACGCCGACAACGACCGGGCGATGAGCGTGTCGCAGGACGCGGCGACGACGGCCGCGTTGCGGCAGCTCGAGATCCCGGTGACGGTCGAGGTCGGGGCCGTCGGCGAGAACGCCCCGGCGCGCGGCCGGCTGCAGCCGGGCGACGTGCTCACCGCCGTGGACGGCACCCGGGTCGAGGGTCCGGCGCAGCTGCGGCGGCTGGTCGGCGAGCGCTCCGTCGGCGACCGCGTGCGCATCGCGTACCGGCGGGCCGGCCGGCCGGGCGAGGTCGAGATCGTCACCGGCGCTGCGGACACGCCGCCGCGACCGGTGATCGGCGTCGAGCTGCGGGTGGCGTACCCCTTCACGGTTCAGATCGCGCTGAAGGACGTCGGGGGACCCAGCGCTGGGCTGATGTTCGCGCTCGGGATCGTCGACAAGCTCGGTCCCGAGTCCTTGACGGAGGGGCGGTACGTCGCCGGTACGGGCGAGATCACCGCCGACGGCGCGGTCCGGCCGATCGGCGGGATCCAGCAGAAACTGCTGGCCGCGCGCCGCAAGGGAGCGGAGCTGTTCCTCGTGCCGGCTGAGAACTGCGCAGACGCCGTGGCGAACGCACCGGAGGGGCTGCGGCTCGCCCGCGTCGGCACGCTCGGTGACGCGCTCACCGCTCTCGCCGCCGTCCGGGCAGGCCAGGCGCCGGTCGGCTGCGCTTCCTGACCGGTACTCCTCCACCCGGGCGGCCCCTGAGCCCGGGCGGCTCTGGTCCGGGCGGGGCCGTCAGGCCAGCGTCGCGAGCAGTGCCTCGGCCAGCGCGGGCGCGAGGTCCGGCCCGGTGAGCAGGTCGTCCTGCTCGGTGCCGCGCAGCCGCAGCACCGAGGCCCGCGACCCGTCGCGCACCACGCCCACCACCATCCGCACCTCCCGCGCGTCGGGGCGGCGGGCCGCCGCCTCGGGGTCCAGCCCCTCCGCGTCCGCCT
>JALYNK010000268.1 GCA_030773235.1 Actinomycetota bacterium
CGGCGGCCCGGACGCCCGCACGGCCGGGCGGGGACCGCGCCTGCCGCGCTCGGCCCGGCGGGCCCAGCTGCTCGCCGCGGCGCAGGAGGTGTTCGTTGCTGAGGGCTACCACGCCGCGGGGATGGACGAGATCGCCGACCATGCGGGCGTGAGCAAGCCCGTTCTGTACCAGCACTTCCCGGGCAAGCTCGAGCTGTACCTGGCGCTGCTCGACCAGCACGCCGACGACCTCGTGGCCAAGGTCCGCGGCGCGCTCGCGTCGACCACGGACAACCGGCAGCGGGTGGTCGCCTCGGTGACCGCGTACTTCGACTTCCTCGACGGCGGCGGCACGGAGCGCGCGGGCGCCCGTCTGGTGTTCGAGAGCGACCTCAAGAGCGAGCCCGCGGTGCGGGAGCGGGTCGAGCGCATGGCGCACGAGTGCGTGCAGGCGATCGCCGACACGATCACAGCTGACACCGGCTACCGCGAGGAGGAGGCGCTCCTGCTGTCGGTCGGGCTCGCCGGGCTCGCCGAGGTCGGCGCACGGTGGTGGCTGGGAGCGCGCGACCGGCTCGGCAAGGAGCGGGCGGTCGAGCTGCTCGTCGGCCTGGCCTGGCGCGGGATCAGCGCAGCGCCGCTCACGCCCTGACCGCGCCGCGCCGGCGCACGACCCGGCGCACGGGAAGGGGCAGCACTAGCCTCGGCGCGGTCCGGCCGCGGAACGGTCGCCGGCGCGACGACGGAGGGGTCCCCGTGGAGGTCAAGATCGGCGTGCAGTACGCCGCGCGCGAGCTCGTGCTGGAGAGCGCGCAGAGCTCCGACGAGGTGGCGCAGAGCGTCTCCCAGGCGCTCACCGACGGCGGCGTCCTCACGCTGGTCGACGAGAAGGGCCGCCGGGTCATCGTCCCGGTCGAGAAGCTCGCGTACGTCGAGATCGCGGAGAGCGAGCAGCGCCGGGTCGGCTTCGGCGCCCTCTAGCGCTGCCCGGGCGGGACCAGCGCGGGGTCCCGGCCCGTCGGGGCGGGTGCCCCGCCGGGGCCGGCATCAGGCGGACAGGCCCATGGCCGCCATGCGGGCGGTGTGCCGCTCCGTGAGCCGGTTCAGCAGGCGGACGATGCCGGCCAGGTCGCCCTGCCCGACGAGCAGCTCGGTGAGCGCGTCGCGCTCCACCGCCACCCGCTGGGCCTGGATGAGCGCCTCGCCGACCAGCCGACGCCCCCACAGCGCGAGCCGCCCGGCGACGGCGGGCTCGGCGCGGATCGCCTCGGTCACCCGGGCGACGGCGAACGACGACTGCCCGGTGTCGGCGAGCACCTCGAGCACGAGCGCCCGGGTCTGCGCGTCCTGCAGCTGCTCCGCGACCTCGCGGTAGAAGTCGGTGGCGAGCCCGTCGCCGACGTACGCCTTGATGAGCCCCTCGAGCCAGTCGTTGGGCTCGGTGGAGTCGTGGAAGTCGTCCAGCGGGCGGACGAACGGCTCCATGGCGGCGTCCGGGTCCGCGCCGCCCGCGGCGAGGTGGTCGCGCAGCTGCCGGAAGTGGCCGTACTCCGCCGCCGCCATCCCGGCGAGCTCGGCCTTGTCGGCGACGGTCGGGGCCAGCCGCGCGTCGCTCGCGAGCCGCTCGAACGCGGTGAGCTCGCCGTACGCCAGCACGCCGAGCAGGTCGACGGTGGCGGAGTCGAGCCCGGGCACGCGCGCCTCCCCCGCTCGTTCCAGCCGACGGTGCGCGACGGCACAGGCGCGCTGCGCACCGGAGGGCACCCTAACGGGTACGCTGATCGCCGAGAGCGGCACTCGCCGCCCTCCACCCTGTGCGCGGACCGCTGGAGCGCGCCGGGGCAGGACCGCTCGCGCAGCCGCCGGAGCCCTCGGCCCGCGCTGCCGCAGCCCCTCCCCCGCTGCCAGCCGCCCCCCTCGAGCCCGCGCGGCGACGAGAGGCACGACCCTGACCACCACATCGCCGGGGGCATCCCCCAGCGCCACCCCCCTGCCCGCCGACACTCCCTCTGCGGACGCCCCTGCCCCTGTCGGCAACGGCTTCGCGGCGCTCGGCGCCCGCCCCGAGACGGTCGAGGCGCTCGCCGCGCTCGGCATCACGGCGCCGTTCGCGATCCAGACGATGACGCTGCCCATCGCGCTGTCCGGCCACGACCTCATCGGCCAGGCCCGTACGGGCACCGGCAAGACGCTGGGCTTCGGCGTCCCCCTGCTGCAGAACGTGGTCAGCCCCGCCGAGGGCAGCGACGGCGTTCCGCAGGCACTGGTCGTGGTGCCGACGCGCGAGCTCGCGGTGCAGGTCGCCGGCGACCTGGCCAAGGCCGGCGTCACCCGCGGTGTCCGCGTGCAGACGATCTACGGCGGGCGCGCCTTCGAGCCGCAGGTCGAGGCGCTGCGCCGCGGCGTCGAGGTCGTCGTCGGCACTCCCGGGCGGCTGCTCGACCTCGCCCGCCAGCGCCACCTCGATCTCGGTCGCGTCCGCATGCTGGTGCTCGACGAGGCCGACGAGATGCTCGACCTCGGTTTCCTGCCCGACGTCGAGCGCATCCTCGAGCTGTTGCCGGCGCAGCGGCAGACGATGCTCTTCAGCGCGACGATGCCGAGCCCGGTGGTCGCGATGGCCCGGCGGTTCATGCGCCAGCCCACGCACATCCGCGCGGAGGAGCCCGACGAGGGGCGCACCGTGCCGGAGACGCGGATCTTCGTCTACCGCGCGCACGCGCTCGACAAGGGCGAGCTGCTCTCCCGTGTCCTGCAGGCCGAGGGCCGCGGGCTCACCATGATCTTCTGCCGGACGAAGCGCACGTGCGACAAGGTCGCCGCCGACCTCGTCGAGCGCGGCTTCGCGGCCGCGGCCGTGCACGGCGACCTGGGCCAGGGCGCGCGCGAGCAGGCGCTGCGGGCGTTCCGGAGCGGCAAGATCGACGTGCTCGTGGCGACCGACGTCGCCGCCCGCGGCATCGACGTCCAGGACGTCACCCACGTCGTCAACTACCAGTGCCCCGACGACGAGCGGACCTTCCTGCACCGCATCGGCCGTACGGGCCGCGCGGGCGCGAAGGGCGTGGCGGTCACGCTCGTCGACTGGGACGACGTCCCCAAGTGGGGGCTCATCAACAAGGCGCTCGACCTGCCGTTCCCCGAGCCCGCCGAGACCTACAGCTCGAGCGCGCACCTGTACGCCGACCTCGGCATCGCGGCCGGGACCCGCGGGAGGCTGCCCCGGGCCGAGCGGACCCGGGAGGGCCTGGACGCCGAGATCCTCGAGGACCTGGGCGAAACGGGCCGCGGGCAGCGCAAGCGGGCCGCTCCCGCCGTGCGGGACGACCGGCCGGCCGAGGCCGGCG
>JALYNK010000269.1 GCA_030773235.1 Actinomycetota bacterium
CGGCCGGGTCGTCGGCGGCGTCCTGCAGGGCCTCCGCCAGCAGGCTGAGAGCGCCGACCGGGGTCTTGAGCTCGTGGCTGACGTTGGCGACGAAGTCGTGCCGTACAGCCTCGACGCGACGGGCCTCCGTCACGTCCTCGACGAGCACGGCCACGTGCCCGGACCCCTCGACCGGGGCGAGGCGGACGCGTACGGCCTGGGGACCACGACCCAGGCCGGTCGCCGGCAGGGCCAGCTCGGCGCTCTGCGGCCGGCCGGTGCGCCGCGCCTCGCGGGCCAGGCCGCGCAGCGCGTCGTCGGGGACCCGCTGGTCGCGGACCACGCCGATCTCGACGGCGCGCCGGTTGGCGAGCTGCACCTCGTCGCTGCGGTCCAGCACGGCCACGGCGGCGGGCAGCGCGGCGACGACAGCGGCCGCGTCGGGCGGCGGGTCGCGCGGGGGGCGTACGGCCGCCTCTTCGCGCGGCCGTCGGCGCAGCAGCAGCACGAGCAGGGCACCGACGACCAGGCCGACCAGCCCGGTCACGACCTCCACGTCGCGGAAGCGTAGGAGTCGCGGGCAGCGGCCCTCGGACGCGCGCAGTTGTTCACCTGCGCGTCGTGCACCGTTCTCCTCCTCGCCGGGTCGCGCGGCCGGCGCTCACTAGGCTTGTGGCATGCGGGACGCCTACCACGACGAGCTCGACGCCGTCACCGACTCCCTGGTCGAGATGACGGGCATGGTCGGCTCGGCGATGGGGCGGGCGACGCGGGCCCTGCTCGACGCCGACCTGCAGCTCGCCGAGACCGTCATCACCGCGGACGAGCAGGTGGACGCGCTGTACCGCGACATCGAGGCGCGGGCGTTCGACCTGCTGGCGCGCCAGCAGCCGGTGGCGAGTGACCTGCGGATGCTCGTCACGTCGCTGCGCATGGTCGCCGAGCTGGAGCGCGCAGGCGACATGGCGCTGCACGTGGCCAAGGTCGCCCGCCGGCGCTACCCCGCCTCCGCGGTGCCGGCGGAGATGCGCGACACGGTGCTCGAGATGGGGCACGCGGCCGAGGCGATCGTCGCGAAGGCGGGCAGCGTCATCGCCCGGCGCGACGTCCGGCTCGCCGCCGAGCTCGAGCGGGACGACGACGTCATGGACCAGCTGCACAAGCGGTTGTTCGCGGTGATCCTCGACGACGCGTGGCAGCACGGCACCGAGGTCGCGATCGACCTGACGCTCGTGGGCCGCTACTACGAGCGGTTCGCCGACCACGCGGTGTCGGTCGCCCGCCGGGTCGTCTACCTGGTCACCGGGGTCCGCCCCGTCCCGGTCGGCTGACCCCGGGACAGCGCCCCCGGCTCACCGCCCCTGAGCCGCCACCGCCTCGGCGGCCTCGGCGGCCGCCTCGGGGTCGAGGTACGTGCCGCCGCGGGTCTTCGGCGCCAAGTCCTCGTCGTCGAGGTCGTACCGCAGGGGCTGCCCGGTCGGGATGTTGAGCCCGACCACCTCGTCCTCGGACAGCCGGTCGAGGTGCATGACGAGCGCGCGCAGCGAGTTGCCGTGCGCGGCGACGAGGACGGTCTCCCCGTGGCGCAGGTCGGGGACGATCGCGTCGTACCAGTACGGCAGCAGCCGCTTCACGACGTCGGCGAGGCACTCGGTGCGCGGCACGAGGTCGCGGGCGAGCAGCGCGTAGCGCTCGTCGGTGCTGACGTCCCACTCGTCGGCGGGGTCGATCGGAGGAGGCGGCACGTCGTACGACCGCCGCCAGAGCTGGAACTGCTCCTCGCCGAACTCCTGCAGCGTGGCCTTCTTGTCCTTGCCCTGCAGCGCTCCGTAGTGCCGCTCGTTGAGCCGCCAGTGCCGTTTGACCGGCAGCCAGTTGCGCCCGCACTCCTCCATCGCGATGTTCGCCGTGCGGATCGCGCGGGTGAGCAGCGAGGTGTGGACGACGGTCGGGAGCAGGCCGCCCTCCCGGAGCAGCCGGCCGCCGGTGCGGGCCTGCTGCACGCCGAGCTCGGTGAGGTCGACATCCACCCAGCCGGTGAAGAGGTTGCGCGAGTTCCACTCGCTCTCGCCGTGCCGCAGCAGCACCAGGGTCGCCATGCGCGCGAGTGTGCCGCACCCTGCTGGGCGGGCGCGGAGTCCCGCCGCAGCACGAGCGGCCGGCGGCAGCCCCCGTGCGAGGGTCGAGAGCCACCAGCAGAGCCACCAGCAGCGGGCGATCGCCCAGACCGCCTGACGCGCTCGCCCGGAGCGCGCACAGTGCCCCCGGCGCAGGAGGTGGCCGTGGGGAGCACCGGCCCGGTGCGGGTCGTGGACCGTCCGGCCACCACGTTCTCGCGGCTCCCCGTGCAGGAGGTCGGCGACGACGTCCTGGCCTTCCGCGAGGCTCTGCAGCTCGTCGGCTGGAAGGGAGGGGCGGCTGTCGAACCGGGGCAGTCCGTACGGGTGGACGCCCCTCCGGCCGAGGTGCACCTGCGGCTGGACGCCAGGACCGCTCTGACCTGGTCAGGCGCCACGCTGGTGACCGAGACCGCCTCGCAGGACCCTTCGGACCTGCTGAGCGGGATCGGCCGCCGCGGGTCGGTCGTGCAGCTGGCCGCGGAGTGCGGGGTGGCCGGCTACAAGGCGTCGGCCCTGCTGCAGCAGGAGTCGCCCACGCGCCAGGACTGGGGGTCCTGGGCCGCCTCGGCCATCGGCGTCGGCCAGGCCGGCGCGGGGTGCGGGCAGGCCGTGCGTGAACGCACCGCGGCTCCCGCCGCGGCCGAGCAACGCCTGCTCGCCACGGCGACGACCGACACCGCGTGGAGCGCGAGGACCGCGGTCGCGCTCCCTCCGGCCGTGCGCCAAGGTGGCCTGGTGGCCAGGTTGTGCGGCGCGGTGTCCAGGTGCTGATCCCCGGGCTCGCGTCAGCCCCGGTGCGGGTCGGCGAAGCGGGCGAAGGCGCGCAGGTTGGCGGTCGACTCACCGCGGCTGAGCCGCCACGCCCACTCGCGGCGGATCGAACCGGCGAAGCCGATCTCGAGCAGGATGTCGAACGACTCGTCGGCGTACGACAGGACGCAGCCGAGAAGGCGGTCGACCTCGTCGGCGGTGACGGACTGCAGCGGCAGCCGCCCGACGAGGTGGACGTCGCCGACCTCGTCGACGGCGAACGAGACGCCGTACGTCCGCGCGTTGCGGCGCAGCAGGAACCGCAGGAACTCCTCGGCGTTCTCGTCCGGCCGGCGGCAGACGAACGCCTCGACGAGCAGCGCGTGCCGCCCGACCACGAGCCAGCAGTGCGTGGCGAGCTTGTGCGTGCCGGGCAGGGTGACGAAGAACTGCCCCTCCCCCGGGTTCT
>JALYNK010000270.1 GCA_030773235.1 Actinomycetota bacterium
GGCGAGGCCACCCGGCTCGCGCCGCTGTCGCCGTCCCTGCCGCCGGTCGTCGTCGCCGTCGGGCTCGGGCCGCAGGCCGACCGCTACGACGCCGAGGTGCTGCGCCGGGCCGCCGGCGAGGGCGTACGGGCGCTCGCCGGCTCGGCCCGCCGCGTGGCCCTTGCGCTCGCGCTGACCACGCCCGGCGCCGAGTCGCTGCGCGCGGTGGCCGAGGGAGCGCTGCTGGGCGCGTACGCCTTCACCCGCTTCCGCTCGGACGCCTCCGCCACGCAGGCGCGCCGACCCCCGGCGGAGGTCGTCGTCCTCGTGCCGGAGGGGGGCGACGACGACGCTGCGATGCGGCGCGCCGACGCGGTCGTGCGCGCCGTGACGCTCGCCCGTGACCTCGTCAACACCCCGCCCTCGCACCTCACCCCGCAGGACCTGGCCGAGGTCGCCCAGCAGGAGGCCGCACGGACCGGGTGCGAGGTCGAGGTGCTCGACGAGCGCGCCCTGCAGGAGGGCGGGTACGGCGGGCTCATCGGCGTCGGTCAGGGCTCGGTGCACCCGCCGCGGCTGGTGCGCGTGTCGTACCGCGGCGGAGGGCGCCGGGTCGCCCTGGTCGGCAAGGGGATCACGTTCGACTCCGGCGGCCTGTCGCTCAAGCCGGCGACCGCGATGGAGGACATGAAGAGCGACATGGGCGGCGCAGCGGCCGTGCTGGCGGCCGTCACGGCCGTCGCGGAGCTCGGCCTCGCGGTCGACGTGGACGCGTGGCTGCCGCTCGCCGAGAACATGCCGAGCGGCACCGCGCAGCGGCCGTCAGACGTCCTCACTCTGCGCGGCGGCAAGACCGTCGAGGTCAACAACACCGACGCGGAGGGCCGGCTCGTCCTGGGCGACGCGATCGTCCGGGCCTGCGAGGAGGGGCCGGAGATCGTGGTGGACGCGGCGACGCTGACCGGCGCGCAGCTCGTGGCGCTCGGCGGCCGGACGGCCGGCGTCATGGGCGACGACGAGCTGCGCGGGCAGGTGGTCGACGCGGCGGGACGCGCGGGCGAGGCGGTGTGGCCGATGCCGCTGCCGCCGGAGCTGCGCAAGGGCCTCGACTCCGAGGTCGCCGACCTCGTCAACACCGGCCCGCGCGAGGGCGGGATGCTCAGCGCCGGGCTCTTCCTGAAGGAGTTCGTCGCCGACGGCGTGGCGTGGGCGCACCTCGACATCGCCGGGCCCGCGTACAACGCCGGCGAGGCGTACGGCTACACGCCGCACGGCGGCACGGGCGCGGCCGTGCGCACGTTCGTCCAGCTGCTGGAGGACATGTCGGTGCCCGGCGGGACCGCAGAGCAGTAGCTCCGCAGGTCCTCTTCGCCCTGTCGGTGGCCAGTGCGAGGATGTTCCCCGGCGGCACGGGGGCTGCGCGCAGCAGCGGAGTCCCCGGCGCCGGGAGCGGTGGCCACGAGCGTGGAGGAGCAGTCCGTGACGGAGCCTCAGACCGTCGACCTCGTCGTGCTGGGCGGGGGCAGCGGCGGGTACGCAGCGGCGCTGCGCGCCGCCGAGCTCGACATGAGCGTCGTCGTCGTCGAGAAGGACAAGCTCGGTGGCACGTGCCTCCACCGCGGGTGCATCCCGACGAAGGCCCTGCTGCACAGCGCCGAGGTCGTCGACACCATCAAGGAGTCCGGCCAGTTCGGCGTCGTCGGGTCGTTCGACAAGGTCGACATGCCCGGCGTGCACTCGTACAAGAACAAGGTCGTCGACGGGCTCTTCAAGGGCCTGAGCGGCCTGGTCAAGAGCCGTGGGATCGAGGTGCTGCAGGGCAGCGGCCGGCTCGTGTCGCCGACCGCGGTCGAGGTGGCGCTCGAGGACGGCTCGACGCGGCGCGTCGAGGCGGGCCACGTCCTGCTCGCGACCGGATCGGTGCCGCGCTCGCTCCCGGGGCTCGAGGTCGACCACCAGCGCGTCATCACCAGCGACGACGCGCTCCGGCTCGACGGCATCCCGTCGTCGGTGATCATCCTCGGTGCCGGAGCGATCGGCTGCGAGTTCGCGACCGTCTGGAGCGCGTTCGGCGCCGAGGTCACCATCGTCGAGGCGCTCCCGCACCTCGTGCCGTTGGAGGAGGAGAGCAGCAGCAAGCTGCTCGAGCGGGCGTTCCGCCGTCACGGCATCAAGCAGGAGCTCGGAGCGCGCTTCGAGAGCGTCGCCCCCACCGAGACCGGCGTGCGGGTCACGCTGCAGGGCGGCAAGACGCTCGAGGCCGAGCTGCTCCTCGTCGCCATCGGTCGCGGGCCGGTGAGCAAGGGGCTCGGCTACGAGCAGGTCGGGGTCGAGATGGAGCGCGGCTTCGTCAAGGTCGACGCCTACCTGCAGACCAACATCCCGACGATCAGCGCGGTCGGCGACCTCATCCCGACCCTGCAGCTCGCGCACGTCGGCTTCGCCGAGGGCATCCTCGTCGCGGAGCGGCTCGCCGGGCTCCCGGTCGTCCCGATCGACTACGACGGCGTCCCGCGGATCAC
The DNA here is from genome assembly GCA_030773235.1 of Actinomycetota bacterium. Classification (GTDB taxonomy): domain Bacteria; phylum Actinomycetota; class Actinomycetes; order Mycobacteriales; family SCTD01; genus JALYNK01. The sequence goes on from JALYNK010000270.1 coordinate 2,502, forward strand.
GTACAGCCACCCCGAGGTGGCTTCGGTCGGCCTGACCAGTGCGGCGGCCAAGGAGCGCGGCTACGACGTCGTCGAGGCGACGTACGACCTCGCCGGCAACGGCCGGGCGCGCATCCTCGGCACGTCCGGGCAGGTCAAGGTCCTCGCCTCGAGCAACGGGCCAGTGATCGGGGTGCACATGGTGGGCGAGCGCGTCGGCGAGCTCATCGCCGAGGCGCAGCTGATCACCAATTGGGAGGCGCTGCCCGGCGAGGTCGCCCAGCTCATCCACCCGCACCCGACGATGTCCGAGGCGGTCGGCGAGGCCCACCTCGCTCTGGCGGGCAAGCCGCTGCACAGCCACTCCTGACCTGCCCCGGCCCGCCCGGCGCGGGCACCCGCCGCACCCGCTCGACCTGTCCCGCCGGCGCCGTTCGGCGGTCCTGCCCCCGCCGGGTGCCACCCGGCAGTCCCGCCTCGCCGGACACCGCCCGGCCTGCTGACCGCTAGGAGAACTCCTCCCCCATGGCCGTCTCCGTCACGATGCCCGCCCTCGGTGAGAGCGTCACCGAGGGCACCGTCACCCGTTGGCTCAAGCGGGAGGGCGAGCAGGTCGAGGTCGACGAGCCGTTGCTCGAGGTCTCGACCGACAAGGTCGACACGGAGATCCCGTCCCCGGTCGCGGGGGTCCTGCAGTCGATCAAGGTGCAGGAGGACGAGACCGTCGAGGTGGGCGTCGAGCTCGCCGTCATCGGCGACGGCGCAGCGGGCGGCGGCGACGCTCCGGCCGCTGACAGCGCGCCGACGCCCGAGCCGGAGCCGGCCGCCGCTGAGGCT
>JALYNK010000271.1 GCA_030773235.1 Actinomycetota bacterium
GACACCGGCGAGATCCTGCCCGACGGCCGCACCGTCGCGCCGCACCGCCCGGCCGTGCACCAGCTCGTCGCCGCCTGACCCCGGCGACTCGTCAGGCCTGCGCCTCGTAGGCCTGCGGTGGAGGGCACGAGCAGACCAGGTTCCGGTCGCCGTACGCGCCGTCGATGCGGCGCACCGGCGGCCAGTACTTGGTCGCGGGGCGCACCTCGCCCGGATACGCCGCCTGCTCCCGCGAGTACGGAGAGGTCCACTCCCCCAGCAGGCCAGCGGCCGTGTGCGGTGCGCCCCGCAGCGGGTTGTCGTCGACCGGCCACGTCCCCGCGGCCACCTCGTCGATCTCCCGCCGGATGTCGATCATCGCGTTGCAGAAGCGGTCGAGCTCGGCCAGGCTCTCGCTCTCGGTCGGCTCGATCATGAGCGTTCCTGGCACCGGGAAGCTCGTGGTCGGCGCGTGGAAGCCGTGGTCGACGAGCCGTTTGGCCACGTCGTCCACCGTCACCCCGGTCGCCCTGGTGAGCGGCCGCAGGTCGACGATGCACTCGTGGGCGACCAGTCCGCCCCGTCCGGTGTAGAGGACCGGGAAGTGCGGCTGCAGCCGCGCCGCCACGTAGTTGGCGGCGAGCACCGCGACCTGGGTCGCGCGCCGGAGGCCGTCGGCGCCCATCAGCCGCACGTACGCCCAGCTGATCGGCAGGATCCCCGCGCTGCCGTACGGCGCCGCGCTCACCGGACCCGGGCCGGTCCGCGGACCCGCCGCCGGGTCGAGCGGGTGGTTCGGCAGGTACGGCGCGAGGTGCGTCCGCACCGCCACCGGGCCGACGCCCGGTCCCCCGCCCCCGTGCGGGATGCAGAACGTCTTGTGCAGGTTGAGGTGGCTGACGTCGGCGCCGAAGCGCCCGGGCCGAGCCAGGCCGACGAGCGCGTTGAGGTTCGCGCCGTCGACGTACACCTGCCCGCCGGCGTCGTGCACCGTCGCGCACACGTCGGCGATCGTGTCCTCGTACACCCCGTGCGTGCTCGGGTACGTGACCATGAGCGCCGCCAACCGGTCGCGGTGCTGCTCGATCTTCGCGGTCAGGTCGGCGACGTCCACGTCGCCGGTCGGCGCGGTCGCCACCACGACGACCCGCATCCCCGCCATCACGGCGCTCGCGGCGTTCGTGCCGTGCGCGCTCGCCGGGATCAGGCAGACGTCCCGGTGCCCCTCCCCCGCGGCCCGGTGGAACTCCCGGATCGCGAGCAGCCCGGCCAGCTCCCCCTGGCTGCCGGCGTTGGGCTGCAGGCTCACCGCGTCGTAGCCCGTCACCTCGGCGAGCCAGCGCTCGAGGTCGCCGATGAGCTGCCGGTAGCCCTCGGCGTGCTCCGGCGCCGTGAACGGGTGCAGCCCGGCGAACTCCGGCCACGTGACCGGCTCCATCTCCACGGTCGCGTTGAGCTTCATGGTGCAGGAGCCGAGCGGGATCATCGTGCGGTCCAGCGCGAGATCGGCGTCCGCGAGCCGCCGCAGGTGGCGCAGCAGCTCGGTCTCGCTGGCGTACGCGGAGAACCGCTCGTGCGTCAGGTAGGGCGTCGTGCGCCGCAGGGCCTCCGGGAGCGCGTCCGGCGCCGCCGCGTCGAGGGCGTCCCAGTCCTGCCGCGGCAGGCCGAACGCCGCGGCCACCGCGTTCAGGTGCGCCCGCGTGGTCGTCTCGTCGGTGCTGATCCCGAGCGTGTCCGCGTCGACGCGCCGCAGCTCCACCCCGGCCTGCAGCGCGGCGGCGGCGACCTCGTCGGCCCGGCCGGGCACGCGCACGGTAAGGGTGTCGAAGAAGGTCCCGAACGCTCCGTCGACGCCACCCGCCTGCAGCGCGGCGGCGAGCACGACGGCGCACCGATGCGTGCGCTCGGCGATCGTCCGCAGGCCGTCGGGGCCGTGGTGCACGGCATACGCGGCGGCCATCACGGCGAGCAGCACCTGCGCGGTGCAGATGTTGCTCGTCGCCTTCTCGCGCCGGATGTGCTGCTCGCGGGTCTGCAGCGCCAGGCGCAGCGCCGGCGCCCCGTCGGCGTCGACGCTCACGCCGACCAGCCGTCCGGGGAGCGCCCGCTCGAGCCCGGTGCGGACGGCCAGGAACCCGGCGTGCGGTCCGCCGTAGCCGAGCGGCACGCCGAACCGCTGACTGCTGCCCACCGCGACGTCCGCGCCCAGCTCGCCCGGGCTCTCCAGCAGCGTGAGCGCCAGCAGGTCGGTGGCGACGGCGACGAGGGCGCCGCGCTCGTGCGCCTGCGCGACCAGGGGCCGCAGGTCGCGGACGGCGCCGCCGCTGCCCGGGTACGAGAGCAGCACGCCGAACACCGGACCGTCCGGCAGCGCTCCGCCGGACAGGTCGGCGACCTCCAGGCGCAGGCCGAGCGGCTCGGCGCGGGTGCGCAGCACGGCGAGGGTCTGCGGATGCGTGTCGGCGTCGACGACGAACGCGGCGTCCTGCGGAGCGCGGCTCTGCCGGCGGGCGAGCGTCAGCGCCTCGGCGGCCGCGGTCGCCTCGTCGAGCAGGCTGGCGCCGGCGACCGGCAGGCCGGTGAGGTCCGCGACGACGGTCTGGAAGGTCAGCAGCATCTCCAGCCGGCCCTGGCTGATCTCCGGCTGGTACGGCGTGTAGGCGGTGTACCAGGCGGGGTTCTCCAGCACGTTGCGCAGGACGACGGCCGGCGTGTGCGTGCCGGAGTAGCCCGTCCCGATCATCGGGGTCACGACCGTGTTGCGGCGGGCGAGCGCGCGGAGTTCCGCGAGCACCTCTGGCTCGCTCGCGGGCGCGGGCAGGTCCAGCCGCTCGGTGGCGCGGATCACCGCGGGCACCGCGGCGTCGGTGAGCTCGTCGAGCGAGCCGTGCCCGACGACCGCGAGCATCTTGGCGATCTCGTCCTCGCGCGGCCCGATGTGCCGGGTGAGAAACGGGCTGGCGGCCTCGAGGTCGGCGAGCGCCCGGCGCCCGACCGTGGAGGAGAGGGAAGCGGGGGCGGGAGCGGTGGGCCGGGTCGTCATGGCGTCTCCGGGAGGGCGGTCCGCGGGCGCCCGCCCGCGGCTCGGGTCCGCCCGCAGGCCCGCGGACGGTCGACCGCTCCCCCTCTGTCCGATGACCTGAGAGCTTCACCCGGCACCCGCGCCGGGCTTTCTCCTTCGGTGAGGCGCGCGCGCCTGCTCTCCAGAGGTGCCTCGTCCGCGCGGTTCCGGTGCCTGAGAGGTTTCGGGGAGGATTGCTCCTTCGGCGCCCTCCGCTGGCGGCGGAGGGACTCTCCCGAGCGGGGTCGTCGGCAACGCCAGCCTACTGCCGTCCGCG
>JALYNK010000272.1 GCA_030773235.1 Actinomycetota bacterium
GCCTCGGGCGCCCGCTCGACGGGGACCGGCTCCCCGGCAGCGGGCGCCGGCCCGTCGGGCCGGGGCGCGAGGGGCGCGCTCACCGCAGGCCGATCCGCGGGTCGAGCGCCGCGTACAGCAGGTCGACGACCAGGTTGACGAGCAGGAACATCGCCGCGAAGAGCAGCACCGCGCCCTGCAGCACGGGGTAGTCGCGGGCGCGGACGGACTCGAGGGTGAGCGCGCCGAGCCCCGGCCAGGCGAAGATCACCTCGATGACGATGACCCCGCCGAGCAGGGTCGCGAGCTGCAGGCCGGTCACGGTCACGATGGGCACGAGCGCGTTGCGCAGCACGTGCCGCCGCACGACGACGCTGCGCGGCAGACCCTTGGCGGTCGCCGTGCGCGTGTAGTCCTGCCCCAGCTGCTCGAGCACGGCGGACCGGACGAACCGGGTGAGGATCGACCCGGACACCAGCCCGACCGTGACGGCGGGCAGCAGGACGTGCGACAGCCAGCCGAGGGGGTCCTGCGTGAGCGGCTCGTAGCCGGAGCTCGGGAGCCACTGCAGCGACCCGGCGAACAGCAGGATGAGCAGGATCCCCATCCAGAAGTCGGGCACCGAGACCCCGATCTGGCTCACCACGGTCGCGGCCCGGTCGAGCAGCGATCCCTGCCGCACGGCGGACAGCACGCCGAGCGGCACCGCGACCAGCAGCGCCACGGTGAGCGCGGCGAGCGCGAGCCCGAGCGTGGCGGGCAACCGCTCCAGCAGCACCTGCAGGACCGGCTGGCCGCTGCGGAAGCTCACGCCGAGGTCGCCGGTGAGCGCGCCGGCGAGGAAGCCCACGAGCTGCACCGGCAGCGGCCGGTCCAGCCCGGCGCGCTCGCGCAGCGCGGCGTAGGTCTCCGGGTCGAAGCGGGTGCCAAGCGCCACCCGCACCGGGTCGCCGGGGACCAGGTGCAGCAGCGCGAACGCGACGACCGCAACGCCGAGCAGGACGACCGCGGCCTGCAGCAGCCGGCGGAGGAGGTACCTGGCCACGGGACGGGTCCCGGTCCGCGGTCAGGCCGTCCGGCTCACGTCCTTGAAGCGGACCGCGCGGTCGGGCCGCGGGACGTAGCCCTGCAGCCCCTTCCAGCCCTGCACGACCTCGGGGTTGTAGAGGTACACGTAGCTCGCGTCGTCGACGATCCGGCGCACCGCCTGGTCGTACAGCCCCTTGCGCCGCGCCGGGTCGAGCTCGCTGCGGCCGGCGTCGAGGAGCCGGTCGACCTCCGGGTTCGCGTACTTCTGCGCGTTGAACGTGCCCTTGCTGTGGTGCTGGGCGTAGTAGAAGTCGTCGGGGTCGAGGTTGCCGAGCCAGCCGAGCGCGAGGACGTCGAAGTCGCCCTTGGTCTGGTTGTCGAGCCAGCTGGCGAAGTCGAGCGAGCGGATCTCCGCGGTGATGCCGGCCTCCTTGAACTGGCTGACCATCACCTGCGCTGCCTGCACGGTCTGCGGGTACTCGTCGGTGACCATCAGCTGCAGCCGGAGATCGGGCCTGCCCGCCTGGGCGAGCAGCTCCCGGGCCCTGGCGACGTCCCGGCGGTACGGCGCATGGTCGACGAAGTACTCGTCGCCGCGCGGGATGGCCGTCTGGTTGACCGTGGCGGCGCCGAACGTCGCGGCCTGCACGACCGCCTCGCGGTCGATCGCGAACGCCAGCGCCTGGCGCACCCGCACGTCGTCGAAGGGCTTGCGGCGCTGGTTGGCCGCGAAGTACCAGTAGTCGGTGCTCGGCGTACGGCCGAGGGTGAGCCCGCCGCCGCTCTGCAGGCTCGCGACCTGCTGCGGCGGCAGGTTGTCGGTCCACTGCACCTGGCCCGACTGCAGGTCGGTGAGCGCGACGGTCGGGTCCTTGACGAACCGGAACGTGACGCCGTCGAGCTTCGTCCGCCCGCCCCAGTACGTGTCGTTGCGGACCAGCTCGATGGCGTTGCCGGCCCGGTAGTTCGCCAGCTTGAACGGCCCGGTGCCGTTCGCGGCCCGCCGCAGGTCGGTGGACGAGCCGGTCTCCTTGTCGAGGATCGCCATGCCCTTGAAGCCGCCGATCTGCTCGAGCAGGTTCGGCGCGGGCCGCGTCAGCGTCAGGACGACGGTCTGCGGGTCCTTCGCCGTCACGCTCTTCACCGCGGCGAAGCGGTAGGCGTTCGACAGCTTCTCGTCGATGATCCGCCGGTACGAGTAGACGACGTCGTCAGCGGCGAACGGGTTGCCGTTGTGGAACCGCACGCCCTGCCGCAGCGTGAACGTCCAGGTCCTGCCGTCCGGTGAGGTCTGCCAGCGCTCGGCCAGCGCCGGCTCCATCGTCAGGCTCGGCGCCGCGCCGGGCTGCACGAGCGTGTCGTAGACGTTCTCCAGCACCTGGAAGCTCTGGTACGCGCTCGTCTTGTGCGGGTCGAGCTGGTCGGGCTCGCCGCTCAGTGCCGCGGTGAGCGTGCCGCCACCCTGACTGCCGCCACCCTGGGCTCCACCGGAGCTCGCCGCGCCGCCGCCGACGTCGACCGGGCGGCCGCCGCCGCCGCTGCACCCCGCCACGAGCGCGGCGAGCAGGGACGCCGCCGCCGCCGTGCGCAGACCTCGTCGTGCCGTCATGGGGGCTCCCCGGGCTCGTCGGAGCGGCTCGCAGTCGTCGGGCCGGGGTGCAGTCGACCACGGCGCCCCGACGACCGGCGCCAGGACCGGCCCGGACACGCGCTGCGGCCCGTGGTCCCGGGTTGCCGATCTACCCTGGAGCGGTGACGGACGTCGGCCCCGGGGCGCCCGCCGCCGATCCGCGGGTCGGGCGGCTGCTCGACGGCCGCTACCGGCTGCTCGACCGGCTCGCCCGCGGCGGCACGGCCACGGTCTACCGCGGCCTCGACGAGCGCCTGGAGCGCCCGGTCGCCGTCAAGGTCATGCACCCGGCGCTCGCCGACGACCCGGACTTCCTCGCCCGGTTCGCCCGCGAGGCGCGGTCGGCCGCCCGGCTGTCCGCGCCCGAGGTCGTCGCCGTGTACGACACCGGCCGCGACGAGCTGACCGGGGCGTCGTATCTGGTCATGGAGCACGTCGAGGGGCGGGACCTCCGCGCGGTGCTGACCGACCACGGGCCGCTGCCGCCGCAGCGCGCGCTGCAGGTCCTCGAGCCGGTGCTGCGGGCGCTCGCCGCCGCGCACCGCGCGGGGCTGGTCCACAGGGACGTCAAGCCCGAGAACGTGCTGCTCGGGAACGACGGCCGGATCAAGGTCGCGGACTTCGGGCTGGCGCGCGCCGTCGAGACGAGTGACATCGACGCCACGACCGGGCTCC
>JALYNK010000273.1 GCA_030773235.1 Actinomycetota bacterium
GTGCCGACGCGGCGCGCGCCGCGGTGGCGCCGTTCGCCGACCGCCGCTGCCTGCGCCCGCAGAGCCGTCCGGCGCGGGCCACCGCCTGAGCTGGGGTGGTGCACGGACGGGCCGGACACACTCGGTGTGTGATCACAGCAATCGTGATGGTCCGAGCCGCGGTCGACCGCGTTCCCGAGGTCGCGACCGAGATCGCCGAGCTCGACGGCGTCAGCGAGGTCTACAGCGTGGCCGGCGACGTCGACCTCGTCGCGCTCGTGCGCGTTCGGCGCCACGAGGACCTCGCCGACGTCACCGCCGACCGGCTGCACAAGGTGCCGGGCGTGCGGGAGACGCAGACCTACATCGCCTTCCAGGCGTACTCCCGGCACGACCTGGAGGCTGCGTTCAGCCTCGGCGTGGAGCCCTGACCCGAGCGACAGCCAGTGGGGCCTCAGCCGCGCAGCCGGCGCGACACGGCCACCCAGCGGTCCAGCACCTGCGCCGCGGCGCCGCTGTCCAGCGCCGCTCCGGCCCGCTGCAGGCCTCGGCGCACGCGCTCCACCAGGTCGCCGTCGCCGCGCTCGTGGGCGGCCAGCGCCGCCGCTGCGTTGAGCAGCACGGCATCGCGGGCCGGGGAGACTTCGCCCGCCAGGATGCGACGGGCGATGGCCGCGTTCACCGCGACGTCGCCCCCGCGCAGGTCATCGAGCGCGGCACGGGCGATGCCGAGGTCCTGCGGGTCGAGGCGCTGCTCGCGCACCTCGCCCGCGTGCACCGACCACACCGTGGACGGCGCCGTCGTGGTGAGCTCGTCCAGGCCGTCGTCACCGCGGAAGACGAGCGCCTCCGTGCCGCGCGCGGCGAGCACGCCCGCCATGACCGGCGCGAGCCGCGCGTCGCTGACGCCCACGGCCTGGGCGGCCGGGCGGGCCGGGTTGGTGAGCGGGCCGAGCACGTTGAACACGGTGGGAACGCCGAGCTCCCGCCGCGGCACGGCCGCGTGCCGCATCCCGGGGTGGAACACCGGTGCGAAGCAGAACGCGATGCCCGCCTCCGCGAGGCACGGTCCGACGGCCGGGGGCGGCAGGTCGACGACGACGCCGAGCGCCTCGAGCAGGTCGGCCGAGCCGCATGCCGAGCTGGCCGCGCGGTTGCCGTGCTTGACGACCGGTACGCCGGCCGCCGCGACGACGAGCGCGGCGAGCGTGGAGATGTTCACGGTGCCGGACCGGTCACCGCCCGTTCCGCACGTGTCCACGACGCGGCCGGGGACCGCGACCTCCTCGGCCCGGTCGAGCATGACCCGGACCAGCCCGGCCACCTCGCCCGGCGTCTCCCCCTTGGCCCGCAGCGCCACCAGGAACCCGGCGACCTGCGCCGGCGACGCCTCGCCGGACATGACCTGACCCATGGCCCAAGCGGTGTCGTCGGGCTCGAGGTCCTCGCCCGCGAGCAGGCGGGTGAGCAGTTCCGACCAGCGCACGCCGGTCAGCCCACGGCGCGGCGCACGGGCAGCGCCGCGACCCGGCGGCGCAACTGCTCCACGGCCACCCGGACGAGCTCCGGCGCGTCGATCGGCAGCGGCACCACCCCGTCCGCGAGGGACCAGGTGGCGAGCCACGCGTCGTCCCGCCGGGCGATGAGGACGACGACGGGCGGGCAGTCGCGCACCTCGTCCTTGAGCTGCTTGCACAGGCCGAGGCCCCCGGTCGGCCAGGCTTCCCCGTCGAAGACGGCCAGGTCGAGACCCCCCTCGTCCACCGCGGTGACGACCCGCGGGCCGCTGTCGACCTCGATGAACTCGACCCGCCCGAGGTCGCGCGCCGGGCGGCGGCCGAGCGCCGTCCGCACGGCGCTCCGCACGGCGGGGTCGTCGCTGTAGACGAGGACCCGATGAGTGCGGGAGGTCGCGCCGGCGGAGCCGGAGGAGTGCCCGTCGGTCATGGTCACCGACCCTAGCCGCGCGGACCGCGCTCCTCCGCGGGCTGCTGCTCGCCGGGCTGCTGCTCGCCGGGCTGCTGCTCGCCCGGCGGGCCGAGCACGTCGTAGCCGGCCACGTCCCCACCGAGCCGCTGCGCCAGACCCGCCATGCGGGACCGCTCCTGCGCCGCAGCCAGCGGGGTGAGCACCTGGGTGCGCCACGCGCGCACGGCGTACGGCGGGCCCTCGCCGACCGTGAGCGTGTAGCCGTCCTGCCCGAGCAGCACCCGCGCGCGCTCCACCGCGGCTGCGTCGGGCAGCGCGACGAGGTGGTGGCGCACCAGCAGCGGAGGGGTGAGGTCGACGCCGCGCTCGGACGCCTCGGCGAGCACCGCGGTGTCGGACCTGGCTGCGTCGTCGGCGACGAGCAGGACGGTGAGCGAGCCGTCGTCGGCGTACTCCAGCGGCGGTGCGGCGCGTCGGCGGCGCAGCCGGTCGAGCAGCCCCACGTCAGGCCCGGCTGCGGACGCCGGCCGCCTCGAGTCGGTCCAGCCGACGGTCCTCGCGGGCCGCCTCGCGCTCGCTGGCGCGCATCCACTGCACGGCGATGGTGATGAGGAACAGCAGCCCCACCAGCTCACCGGCCGCCCAGAGCAGACCGCCGCCGATCTCCTGCTGCTCCACGGCCTCCGCCAGCGGGTGCAGCGCGAGGTAGTGGTCGTGCGCGAGCAGGCCGTCGCCGTCCGGCGCGACGCTCATGACCGCGATGCCGAGGAAGGCGTGGAAGGGCATCGTCGCCACCACGAGCAGCATGCGCAGCGGGTGGCCCACCCGCCCGGGCACCGGGTCCACGCCGAGCAGCGGCCAGAAGAACAGCGCGCCGACGAGCAGGAAGTGCACGTGGAGCAGCTCGTGCAGCAGGGGCTGCTGCAGCGTCAACTCGTACCAGCCGGAGAAGTAGAGCGCGGACGGGTTTCCCACGAAGAGCAGCCAGCCGATCAGCGGGAAGCTCAGCAGCGCCACGAACCGGCTGTGCAGCAGCGCGAGCAGCCAGCCGCGGGGCCGGCGGGGCAGCGTCCGGAGCGCGAGCGTGACCGGCGCCCCCAGCGCGAGGAACACCGGGGTGATCATTGCGAGCAGCATGTGCTGAGCCATGTGCACGCCGAACAGGCTCTCGTCGTACGCCGCCAGGCCGCTCGACGTCGCGAGCGCCAGCGAGCCGAGCCCGAGCCCGGTGAAGGCGACCGTGCGGCCGACCGGCCAGGCGTCCCCCCGGGCCCGCAGCCGGAGGACGCCCCACGCGTACAGGCCGCCGAGCGTGAGGACGAGCAGCAGCGGCAGCGGCTCCGGCCGGGCCTGCGTGATCACGGACAGCGGCCCGAACGGGGGCAGGGCGTCT
>JALYNK010000274.1 GCA_030773235.1 Actinomycetota bacterium
GCGGACGGCCATGAGCACGCGGGCCCCGACGCGGGCCAGCGCGACCGTGCTGGCCAGGCCGAGCCCGCTGCTGGCCCCGGTGACCAGCGCGGTGCGCCCGGTCTGGGGCGGGACGTCCTCGTCGGTCCAGCTCACCGGACCACTGTGCCCGTCCCGCATGTGGTGCGGCAGGGGTCAGACCTGGCCGCCGACCGCGCGGACGGCGAGGCCGATGCCCACGAGCAGCACGAGCGCGGCGGTGAGCACCGGCGTGACGGCCTGCAGCCGGGCCAGCGCGGGGTGCCCGGCGCCCCAGCGCCGGGAGGCCAGGCGGTCGCGGAGACGCACGAGCAGCAGCCCGGCGGCGCACAGGGCGAGAGCCATGCCGACGCCGTAGCCGAGGACGAGCAGGACGCCGAAGACCGTCCTCCCGAGCGCGGCCGCGGCCAGCAGCACGAGCAGCGCGGACGGGCTGGGGACCAGTCCCCCGGCCACGCCGAGCCCGACCAGCCCGAGCCGCCCGTGACGGTGGCCGTGCTGCCCGTGGGGGTGCGGGTGCCCGTGCGCGTGGGTGGCGTGCTCGTGCGAGGAGGCGCCGTGCGGAGAGCCGTGGTCGTGCGGATGCCCGTGGGCGTGGCCGTGCGCTCCGTCACCGTGGTCGTGCGGCCTGTGGTCGTGGTCCTGGTCGTGACCGTGTGGCGCGTGGTCGTGGTCGTGGTCGTCGTGTGGGTGGCTGTCGTCGCGCGGTCCGTGGCCGTGGCCGTGGTCGTGGCCGTGGCCGTCGTGCGGGTGGCCGTGCTCGTCGTGGGGGTGGCCGTGGTCGCCGTGCCGGTGGTCGTGGTCGTCGTGCGGGTGGTCGTCGTGCGGGTGGTCGTCGTGCGGGTGGCCGTGGTCGTGGTCGTGGTGCGCCGCGTCGGACCGCAGACGGGTCCGGGCAGCCGGCGCGCCGGCCAGCGCGGGCTCGGGCGCCGGCGCGTGGGTGTGCCCGTGCCCCGGCAGCAGCCCGCCGAGCGCGTCCTCCACCCCCGCGCGGGCTCGGCCGCGCAGCGCGGTGACGAGCAGACCCACACCGACCGCGGCGACGAGGAGCCCCGACACGATCGCCAGCGTCCGCTGCACCGCCGTCGGTGCCACCGCCGACGTGAGCGTGACGACCGCGCCCAGGATCAGCACGCCCGCCGTGTGGGTGACCGTGACCGTCGCGCCGACGGCGACGACGTCGCGAAGGCGTCCCTGCCGCCCGACGAGGTACGCCGCCATGATCGTCTTGCCGTGACCGGGCAGGAGCGCGTGGCCGGCGCCGAGCAGCACCGAGAGCAGCAGCGCGAGGAGCCCGACGCCCACGGTGAGGTCGTCGCGGCCGACGAGCTCGTCGAACGTCCGGGTCAGCGCCGCCAGGCGCCCCTGCAGACCGCCGCCGGACCGCTCCCGCTCCTCCGCCGTCCCCGCAGCCCCGCCCGAGCCCGGCTCGGTCGCGATCGTCCCGGACCGCACGTCCAGTGGTGACGAGAGGAGGTCCTCGGGGTACGCCGTGAGCTCGCCGCTGATGCTGGTCGTCGGGAACGGCGACTCGCGCAGGCGCACGCCCGTGCCGGTCGCCGTGATCTCGTGCCAGCCGATCCCGGCGGCGTCGAAGTCGTCCTGCACGTGCACCCGGGCAGGGCGGCGCAGGTCGGCCCGGGCGGTGAGGTCGCAGACGAGGCGCGACGCCGTCAGCCGGATCGCGCCGGGCCGCTCCTCGAACGACGTGCCGGTCACCGTGATCGGCAGCCGGACCCCGTCGACCTCCAGCCGCAGCGCGTCCGCGAGCCCGACGCACTGCGCCGAGGCGTACGCCGCCCGCTCGTCGGCCGAGAGCTGGCCGTCGCCGTCGCGGTCGACCCGCGGCCGGCGCTGCAGGGTCGGGATCTCCGCGACGTCGACGACCGCGCGGTCGTTGATCCGGTCCGGGAACAGCTGCAGGCCGTGGTAGTGGTTCACGCTGGCGTTGCCGAGCGGGTGCGCCTGCGCCCCGGGCACCGGACCGGCGACGAGAGCCAGCAGCGTGAGCAGCGCGAGAGCCGCCGTCCGCCTCACGCCGTGCCGCCCAGCTCCGCGAGCGGTGCGGCGGCGACGCGGGGGAGCCTCACCGGGACGCGGTCCAGCGGGCGACCTGCTCCGGGGTCCCGCCGTTGTCGAGGTACAGGCGCATCCAGGCCCGGTCGTGCTCGCCGGCCGGAGCGCCGTCGCAGAAGTCGCGGCTGCCCTGCGCGGTGTAGTAGCGCATCATCCGCAGCGCTGCGGTCGTGTCGGCACCCTCACGGAGGCGGTACGCGTCCGTCGGGGGGCGGGTCTGGTGCGCGAGGCAGGTCGCCGTGCCCCCCTGGTCGTCGAATGCGGGGGCTGCTGGGCTCGCCGGTCCCGCCGCGGGCGCCGGGCCCGCGGTGCAGCCGGACAGCCCGACGGCGACGGCTGCCAGCAGGGCCGCGGCCGCGGCGCGGCGGGCGGGGACGGCCGGGGTGCGCCGCGACGTCACGAGATCTCCTGGCGTGCGAGGGGGTGCGGGTCCGACGAGGACCGCACCCCCACTGTGCGCTACTGGTGCTGCTTGCTGGTGGTGCTACCTGCTGCTACTGCGTGTTGACGGCCTGGTTGTACGGCAGCGGCAGGTACGGGAAGGTGCCGGACGGCGCCTTGCCCGGGGTGTTCACACCGTCGCTGAACGACGTCGCGAGCGCGTTCGGGTCGGGTGCGACGGCGCCCTCGAGCGCTCGCACCTCGATGTCGACGACGTCGTCGGTCAGCCGCCGGCCGTTCGGGAAGCCGGCGAGGTCACCGCCGAGCACGCCCAGCCGGTTCGGCTTGGCGGCGGGCGCGACCGACATGTTCAGCCGCAGCATCTCGGACGGGACGAAGTCCGCGCCCTTGAGGCCGTCGCGGTTGAGCATCTGCGAGTTGAGGTCCACCTGCACCGGGCCGCAGGCCTTGCACAGACCGGTGAGGAAGATCTCCGCAAGGTCGTTGCGCGGCGTTGCGGGCGCCTTGAGCCCGTAGATCGCCTCGATGAGCTGAGGCACCTCGGGCTTGAGCACCTTGGCGACGACCGGAGCCAGCGTGTGGTCGCGGTCGGGCGTGGTGCGGTTGAAGGTGTCCTTGAGGTGCGCCGGGATGACGACCTCGTTGACCAGCGGGTTGCCGAGGCGCGACACCTGCACGTAGCGACCGACGGCCTTCGGGCCCTTGCCGGACGACAGCTGCATGGAGCGCTTCTCGGTGGTGCTCCAGATGCCGATGACCGGGTTCGCCTCCGCGTTGCCGCGGGCGGCGAGCGCGGACTT
>JALYNK010000275.1 GCA_030773235.1 Actinomycetota bacterium
GCACCGGCTGACGGCACCGGCTGGACGGGCACCGGCTGAACAGCACGGGGCCGGGGTACGGCCGCTGCTCCCGACGATCCCGAGGAGCTTCGTGAGCCCGCTGCGCGCCCTGGCCCGTCCCCTGCTCGCCGCGATGTTCGTCGCCGGAGGTGCCGACGCGCTGCGCGACCCCGGTGGGCGCGTCGCGGCCGTCCGCGCGGCCGGGCTCCCGCAGCCGGAGCGGCTGGTGCAGGTCAACGCGGTCGTGCACCTCGTCGGCGGGCTGGCGCTCGCCACCGGGCGGGTGCCGCGCCTGGCCGCCCTGGCGCTCGCCGGCTCGCTCGTGCCGACGACGGTCGTCGGGCACCCCTTCTGGTCCGTCCCGGCCGACCAGCGGCAGGGCCAGCAGATCCACTTCCTCAAGAACCTCAGCATGCTGGGCGGCTTGCTGCTCGCCGCCGCCGATCCCGGCGGGCGGGAGTCGCTGCCCCACGCCGTGGGCCGGGTGGGGCGGCGGGCCGCCCGTCAGGCCGAGCGCCGTGCCGGGGCCGTGCTCTCGCTGGGTTGACGGCGCCTCAGCGGATGCAGTCGGTGTCTGCCGCCGTGCGCGGCTCGCTGCTCGGTGCGGACGGTGCCCTGGGCCGGCTCACCTTGACCGGTCGCGTCCCCGCGTACTCCTCGCCGACCCGCACCACGAGGCCCGAGGCGCCCAGGGCGTCGTCGGCCTCGAGCCGGGCGCCCGGCAGGGCGGCCACGAGGGTGCGCGCGCTGTCGGCCCGCCCGCTCCCGTAGCGGACCGTCGTGACCGCGGCGTCGCGCACGGCGGCGCTGCGGACGGCGGTGACCGGGAAGCCCACCCGGCGCAGGTCGTCGGCGGCGGTCCCACCGAGCCCTGCCCGGCGGGTGCCGTTCTCCACGACCACGCTGATCGAGGCGGGCGGGACCGTCACGCGGGGGACCGCGCCGGACCCCCCGGACCTGCCCTCGCGGAAGAAGTCCGGCAGCGCGTCCTCGTCGAGCAGAACGACGCTCTGCTGCCCGTACCGGCCGTACGGGTTGAGGACGGGCACCGTCTCGAACTTGATCGAGCCGGCCTGCACCCCGCGCAGCTGCAATCCGAGCTGCAGCAGGTCGGACTGGGTGGTGCGCGGGTCGACCTTGACCGAGCCGACGACCGCGTTGAGCAGCGCGTTGAACTTCGCCGGGTTGAGCAGGGTCCCGGCGCTCAGCACCTTGCGCGCCATGGCGCCGAGGAAGTACTGCTGGCGGCGGATGCGGCTGAGGTCCCCGTCGGGCAGGCCCTTGCGCTGCCGCACGAACGCCAGCGCGTCCTTGCCGTCGAGCACCTGACGCCCGGCCGGCAGGTCGATGTTGGCGTCGCGGTCCTGCGCCGGCCGCTCCAGGCAGACCTGCACGCCGCCCACCGCGTCGGTGATCGTCACGAAGCTGTAGAGCGACACCTCGACGTAGTGGTCGACCTGGAGGTCGCTGATCCGCTCGACGGTGTCGATCAGCAGTCCCGGCCCGCCACCGGCTCGGCGCTGCTCGCCCAGGTCGTACGCGGCGTTGATCTTGTTCTTGCCGTGTCCCGGGATCTCGACCAGCGAGTCCCGGGGGAACGAGATCACCCGGGCGCGGTCACCGGACGCCGGCACCTGCACGAGCAGGATGGTGTCGGTGCGTGTTCCGTCGCGCTGGCTGCGGTTGGCGCCGATGCGGCGCAGCTGAGCGTCGGTGAGGCCGTCGGCGCTGTCCGACCCGACCACGAGGTACACCTCGTCCTCCGGCCGGAAGCCCTGGTCGCTGCTCAGGTCGCCGACCCCCGGCAGACGGCCGATCTTGTCGCCGTAGTGCCGGTACAGGCCCCACCCGGTGCCCGCGCCGGCGACGAGCACCACGCCGAGCACCAGCGCGGTCCAGGACAGCAGGCGGGCTGCGCGGGCGCGCCCCGACCGGCGGGGCGCGGGGAGGATCGTCGCACCGGGGCCGGCCGTCGGGTCTGGGCCGCCCGCCGGGTCTGAGCCCTCCGGCCCCGGCGTCAGCGGGGTCGTCTGCGCGTCCGGCTCCTCGGCGGGCCCGCGCCCGGAGCCGTCCGGACCGTCCTGCACCCGGACCCCCTCGACCGCGACCGCGTCTCATGCTAGAGGAGCTCCTGCGTTCCGGCCCGGCGCGCGCCTCGCCACCCCGGCCGCAGCCGCCCGCTACCGTGAGCGCACCGGTCACCGGACCGGGCCGCCCTGGGCGGGCCGGCCGGAACGGGCGGCGCCCGCCGGTGGGCACGTGCACCGGGAACGGAGTGCCGGGAGGTCGGAGCCTGTGGCAGCTGCCCCGCGCGCGGCGCGCCCGGCCGACGTGCCCGTGCAGGTCTACACGCCGCAGCGGCTGCGCCTGCCCGCGCCGCGCACGTACCTCGCCGACCTGTGGGCGCGCCGGCGCTTCGCGTTGGAACTGGCCCGGACGGAGCTGCGCGCCAGCAACACCGGCACGCTGCTGGGCCAGCTCTGGCTCGTGCTCAACCCGCTGCTGCTCGTCGCCGTCTACTACGTGCTCGTCGACATCCTGCGCTCCGACGACCGCGGCACGCCCTTCCTCGCCCACCTCGCCGCGTGCCTGTTCGCGTTCCACCTTGTGACGATGGCGGTGCGCACGGGCGCGCGCTCGGTGACGAGCAGCGGCAAGCTGATCCTCAACACCGCGTTCCCGCGCAGCCTGCTGCCGATCACTTCGGTGCTGTCGGCGCTCGTGCGCTTCGTCCCGACGATGGTGGTCTACGCCGTCCTGCACCTCGTCGCCGGACTGCCCGTCGGCGTGCACCTGCTCTGGGCGCTGCCCGTGCTCGCCGAGATCGCGGTGTTCACGCTCGGCGTCACGCTCCTCGTCGCCGCGCTGCAGGTGTACGTCCGCGACCTGACCAACTTCCTGCCGTACCTGCTGCGGGTCTGGCTGTACGTCTCGCCGATCCTCTACTACGCGGACGAGGTGCCGGCGCGCCTCGTCGCGCTCCTGTCGGTCAACCCGCTGTTCCCGCTGCTGGCGGCGTGGAGCGACGTCCTCATCCGCGGGCACGCCCCGACCGCGACCCACCTGCTCCAAGGCCTGGCCTGGGCGCTCGGCAGTCTGGTCGTCGGGGCGCTGTTCTTCGTGTCCCGGGAGCGTGAGTTCGCTGTCCGTCTCTGACGTCGACGTGGCGGTGCGCACCGGAGCGGAGCCGCTCGCCGTCAAGGTGCAGGACCTCTCGGTCGTCTACCGGACGTCGATCCAGCGCAAGCCGACGCTGCTCGGCACGCTGAAGCGGCTCGGCCGCCGACAGCGC
>JALYNK010000276.1 GCA_030773235.1 Actinomycetota bacterium
CCGCCGCGGTGCCCACCGGCGGCCGTGGTGGCCCCGCTGAGCGGTCAGCAGGCGCAGGAGTAGGCCGGCCCCCGGCCCAGCTGCTCCTGCACCAGGTCGTACGCAGGCTCCGGGTCGTCAGGGTCGTGCACGGCGTCCACGAGGTCCGACGGCCGGCCGGCGAGCAGCGCGAGCCACTCGTCCCTGCGCAGCTGCTCGGCGGGGACTGTTCCCGCGCCCGCGCGGACGAGCTGCAGGTGGTCGCGCAGGAACGTCCAGCGCACGCCGTCGCGCTGCCGCGGCGCGTCGTACGCCCCGCCGACGGCGTCGCAGTACGCCAGCAGCGGCAGGTCGACCCCGGCGGCGACCGGCAGGCCGATCCACTTCCACGGGCGGGTGTTGACGTCGAGCAGCAGCATCCGGCCCGCCGCGTCGCGGACGAACTCGATCTCGCTGATGCCCCAGTAGCCCAGCTCCCGCAGCACCCGGACGCCGTCCTCGGCGATCGCCGGGTCCCAGCGCGCGTCGGCGAGGCAGCAGGTGCCGAAGTCCGGCGGCCACTGCTCGAGCTTGCGCCCGGTGAACACGCCCCGGACGCCGCCGTCGGGGGACAGGTACGAGGCGACCGACCAGAAGCCGCCCGGCTCGGTCACGACCCGCTCCTGCGCCACCAGCGACAGCCCGCGCTCCGCGGCCTCGGCGATCCAGCGGAGGAACTCCTCCGCGTCGCGCACCACGAACACCTTGGCGCGGAACGCGTCGTAGAAGCCGCGGCTGTCGTCCGGCTTGAGCACGCACGGGTACGGCACGCGGGCCGCGACCTCAGCGGGCTCGGCGTCGTCGAGGTACCAGGTCCGCGGCGCCGGGACGCCGAGCGCCTCGCACGCCCGGTAGAGCGCCGTCTTGCCGAGCGCCCGCTGCACCACGTGGTACGGCGCGTACGGGAAGCGGTAGTGCTCCTCGAGCCGGTCGCGGTGCCGCGCGAGGGCGAGCACCCAGTCGTCGTTGGTCGGGAAGAGCACCGGCCGCTCGGCGAAGGCGGGCCCGAGCGCCGCCAGGTGGTCGGCCAGCGCGCGGCCGCCGTCGACCTCGGGGCCCGGCACCAGGCCGAGGCCGCGCAGGTGCCGGCTGGACTGCCCGAGCCCGCCGCGCTCCTTGTCCAGCGCGAGCACCGGGACGCCGGCCCGGCCCAGCGAGCGGGCGACCGCGAGACCGGTGATGTGCGCGTTCATCACCAGCGCGGCCGGCCGGTCGCCGGGCAGCTCCGCAGCCACGACCTGCTGTCCGGCGAGCGCGAGCACCCCCGGAGCCTAGGGACGTCCGCGCCCGCGAGCGGTCGTCAGCGGCGAGGCCGGTAGGTGCAGATCAGCACGCCCGTGCCGGCGGTCGTCACCGAGACGAGCTCGAGCGGCCGGGCCTGCCCGGACTGCGGGAAGATCCGCTTGCCGCCGCCCAGCAGGACCGGCTCGATCATGAGCCGGTACTCGTCGACGAGGTCGTGCTCGACGAGCTGCCGGGCCAGGGACGCGCTCCCCATGACCTGCAGGCCCTTGCCGTCGCGGGCGCGCAGCTCGCGGACCGCGCCGATCGCGTCGTCGGCGGGCAGCAGCGTCGAGCCGGGCCAGGTCAGGTCCTCCTGGCGCAGAGTGCGCGAGGCGACGTACTTGGGGATCTCGTTCATGCGGTCGGCGAACGGGTCACCGCCGCGCTCCGGCCACGCCGCGGCCATGGTCGCGTACGTGCGCCGCCCGAACAGCAGCGCCTCGGTGCCCGACATGACCTCGTCGATCGCCGGGCCCATCGTCTCGACGTCGAAGTACGGCATGGACCAGCCGCCGTGCGCGAAGCCGCCGTCGGGGTCCTCCCGCGGCCCGCCGGGCGCCTGCACCACGCCGTCCAGGCTCATGAAGTCGCTCAGGATAATGTGCACGTCTGCTCTCCTCGTCCGGGGTCGTACAGGAGACGGCCGGCGCGGCCCGGACTCATCGCCCCGGACCGACGAGGACGAGCGGGACCCTCCGCCGTCCGCTCAGTCGCGGCTGCCGCAGCTGCCGGTGGGGACGCCGGCGCAGACCGGGCAGCCGGCCCAGGGCGCGGGGAAGGTCGCCCCGCAGTCCGGGCACGACACCGTCAGCGGGTCGACCCGCCGGAGGAAGCCGCGTACGCCCAGGTGCTGCGCCAGGTGCTCGCGGTGCGCGTCGCAGGCGACCCAGGTCTTCTCGCGGTCCGGGGTGTGCAGCCGGGGGTTGTTCCACACCAGCACCCAGCGCGCCGCCTCCCGGCAGCCCTTGGCCGAGCAGAGCACTCTCTCCGCGAAGCCGTCGCCCCGGTGCACCTCGTCCGCCACGGGTCCAGTCTGCGGTGCCCGGGGCCGCACCGGGCGAGGCTCGTCCCGGCGGCGCCGCCGGCGCACGCTCCCGTAGCGTCGCGGCGCGTGGACTGGCGGCGCCGCACGACCGAGCTGCACTGGCACGCGGCCGCGGTCCGGCAGGGCACCAAGGCGCGCTGGTCGCTGCGGCACGCGGCCGCGGTCGGGCGACGAGCCCACGTCCTCGGCTGGCCGCTCGTCAACGCCACGGACCTCGTCGTCGGCGACGACGTGCGCATCTGGTCGGGGCACCGGCGGACGCTGCTGAGCGGTGGCGGACGCCTGCGCCTGGGCGACCGCTGCTTCGTCAACGTCGGCACGACGCTCATCGCCGTCGAGGAGATCGTCGTCGGCGACGACGTGGCGTTCGGCCCCGAGGTGTACGTCGTCGACAGCGACAGCCACGGCGTGGAGGGCCGGCCGCACGTGCAGGCGCCGGTGCGGATCGGCGACGGCTGCTGGCTCGGCGCCCGCTCGATCGTCCTGCCCGGGGTCGCGTTGGGGCGCCGCGTGCTGGTGGCCGCCGGGTCGGTGGTGACCCGCGACGTGCCCGACGACGTGCTCGTCGCCGGCAACCCCGCCCGGGTCGTGCGCGAGCTGACGTACCCGCCGCGCTGTCGGCGCGCCTGGCACGACGCCTGGTGCCCCTGTCCCGAGCCGGCCTGTCCCGAGCCGGCCTGTCCCGAGCCGGCCTGCCCCGAGCCGGCCTGCCCCGAGCCGGCCTGACGGGTCAGCGGGTGCCGGTGGACCGGCGGACGACCAGCTCGGTCGGCAGGGACACGGGGTCGACCGGGTCACCGGCGAGCAGCGCGAGCACGTGCCGTCCGGCGTGCCAGCCCTTGTCGTACAGCGGCTGGCGGACGCTGCTCAGCCCGGCGGCCTCCGCGGCGGCGGTGTCGTCGAACCCGACCACCGCCAGGTCCTCGGGCACCCGCAGCCCGGC
>JALYNK010000277.1 GCA_030773235.1 Actinomycetota bacterium
GCCGCCGGGGAACCCGGCGGCCGCTCACGGACGTGCTGCTGGATCAGTCGCTGTAGACGCCCTTGACGATCTGCGCGACCTGGTCGGAGGACGCGTGCTGGGCGACGTCGGACTCGCTCACGACGCCGACGAGCTGCTGACCGTCGATGACCGGCAGGCGCTTGACCTGGTGCTGTGCCATCGTGCGGACGAGCTCGCCGAGATCGTCGTCGGCGCCGATGGTGACGGGCTTGCCCTGGGCGAGCTCGCCGGCCTTGGTGCTGCCCGGGTCCTTGCCCTGCGCGAGCACCTTCACCACGATGTCGCGGTCGGTGAGCATGCCCTTGAGACGCTGGTCGTTGCCGCAGATCGGCAGCGCGCCGACGTCGAGCGACTGCATCTTCTTGGCGGCGTCGAGGATCGTCTCGTCCTCACCGATGCACTCGACGCCGCCGGTCATGATCTCACGCGCGGTGTTGGCCATGGACCGTCCCTCCGTGTGGTGTGACCGTGTGACCGGACATGTGTGACCCGGACCCACGCTCCCCTCCCCCCGGTCGGCGACCTGCAACCTCGGTGATCGGGGACCGATGGGGCAAATACCACACCTCGACCGGTTCCGATTGGCGGACGGGCGGGCCGGGAATCGCCCTCCTCCTCGTGGCGTTGGAGACGGCACGAACATCTGGAGGCCCCACATGAGCGACCGCGTCCTGCGAGGCTCCCGTCTGGGAGCGGTGAGCTACGAGAGCGACCGGCACACCGAGTTCGCGCCGCGGCTCTCCGTCACCTACGACTGCCCGCGCGGCCACCAGCTCGACATGCCGTTCGCGGCCGAGGCCGACGTCCCGCCGTCGTGGGAGTGCCGCGTCTGCGGCACCACCGCGCTGCTGCGCGACGGTGAGCAGCCGGAGGCCAAGAAGGGCAAGCCGGCCCGTACGCACTGGGACATGCTCCTCGAGCGGCGCAGCGTCGCCGAGCTCGAGGAGGTCCTCGCCGAGCGCCTCGCTGTCCTGCACGAGCAGCAGGGCAAGGTCAAGGCGGCTCTCAAGGCGGGCCGCAAGAAGAGCGCCTGACCGCACCGGCACCGCACGGGCCGCGACCGCACGTCGGTCGCGGCCCGTCGTCGTCCCAGCAGTTCGCGCCGCTACGGCCGGTCGCCGAGCTCGCCGTCGACGGTGCGGGACTCCGGACGGCGGCCGCGCCACGGGTCCGGGGCGACGACGACCCGGCGCAGGGCGTAGCGGGTCAGGCCGCGGCGGGCGACGGCCCGCACCGGCGGCACGAGCAGCAGCAGCCCCACCACGTCGGTGACGAACCCGGGCGTGAGCAGCAGCGTGCCGGCGAACAGCACCAGCGCACCGTCGGCGACCTCCCGGGCGGGGAGCCGACCGCTCGTTGACGCGGTGCGGAACGCGCGCCACGTCCGGCTGCCCTCCCGTCGCAGCAGGGCGGCGCCGAGCAGCGACACCACGACGAGCAGCGCGATCGTCTCCAGCCCGCCGATCACCTGGCCGACCTGGATGAGCACGTAGAGCTCGACGAGCGGCGCCACGACCAGCAGAGCGACGAGCAGCGGGAGCCATGCCCGGCGACGGACCCTCATCCCGCTCCTCCGGCGCGCGCGAGGCGGGTCGGCACCCTCGATCGCCGGCTGCTCAGGCCCCACCACGTCACCCGCCACAGCGCCTCGAGCACGATCGCGCGCGACATCTTGCTCTGCCCCCGCTCCCGCTCCACGAAGGTGATCGGCACCTCGACCACCCGCCAGCCGCCGCACCACGACCGCCAGGCGAGGTCGACCTGAAAGCAGTACCCCTGCGAGGCGACCTCGGCCAGCGGCAGCGCGTCGAGCACCTCACGGCGGTACGCCCGGAAGCCGCCGGTCGCGTCACCCAGCGGCAGGCCCAGCGTCAACCGGGTCCACGCGTTGCCGCCCCGCGACAGCAGCTCCCGCGAGCGCGGCCAGTTCACGACCCGACCGCCGGGGACCCACCGGCTGCCGAGCACGACGTCGGCGTCGCGCAGCGCGGCGAGCAGGTCTGGCAGCTGCTCGGGCGCATGACTGCCGTCGGCGTCCATCTCGACCACGACCCCGTAGCCGCGCTCCTGTGCCCAGGCGAAGCCGGCCGTGTACGCGGCGCCGAGGCCCTGCTTGCCGGGGCGGTGCAGCACGTGCGCCCACTCCTCGCGGGCCGCGAGCTCGTCGGCGAGCTCCCCGGTGCCGTCCGGGCTCGCGTCGTCGACGACGAGGAGGTCCACGTCGGGGACCGCGGCGTGCAGCCGGGCCGCCAGTGGCAGCAGGTTGTCGCGCTCGTCGTACGTCGGGACGACGACGAGCACCCGCCCGAGGTCGCTCACGGGCGCCGGGCCCGCACGGCGGCCAGCAGCGCAGTCGCACCGAGCAGCGCCAGCGCCGCCTCGGGCAGCGCGCCGAGGCGGGTGGCCGGGGTCTGCGCCGTCCGCGACGGGACGTCGACGACGAGCACGTCCTGCTCGAACACCCCGGTCCGGTCCACGACCCGACCGTCCGGCGCGATCACCGCGCTGACGCCGCTCGTCGCGGCCACGGCGACGGTGCGGCCGTGCTCGACCGCGCGCAGCCGGCCGATGGCCAGCTGCTGCTCGGTCTGCGCGCTGCGCCCGAACGTCGCGTTGTTGGTCTGCACCACGATCACCTGACCACCCTCCCGGACGGCGTCGCGCACGAGGTCGTCGTACGCGACCTCGTAGCAGATGACGTCGCCAAGCCGGACCGGACCGGTCTGCAGCACGCCCGTCCGGTCGCCGCGGGCGAAGTCGCGCGGCACGAGGTCGACCTTGTCGGTGACCCGACGCAGCAGGGAGCGCATGGGGACGTACTCACCGAACGGGACCGGGTGCTGCTTGACGTAGGTCTCCCCCGGCCCGGTGACCGGGTCCCAGACGATGCCGCTGTTGCGCACCTGCCCCGCGGGACCGTCCAGCAGCGCGCCGACGAGCACGGGCACGCCGACGTCGCGCACCGCGTCGTCGATGGCGGCGTACGCGCTCGGGACGCGGAACGGGTCGAGGTCGCTCGCGTTCTCCGGCCACAGGACGAGGTCCGGCCGCGCGGTCCGGCCGGCGCGGACGTCGGCGGCGAGCCGGTGCGTCGCCTCGACGTGGTTGCGCAGCACCGCCGCGCGCTGCGCGAACGCGTCGAGCCCGAGCCGGGGCACGTTGCCCTGCACGACGGCCACCCGCACCGACGGGCCGTCGCTGGGGACCGGCACGAGCAGGGCAGCCGCGCCCACGGCGAGCGCGGCGCCGGCACCGAGCAGCAC
>JALYNK010000278.1 GCA_030773235.1 Actinomycetota bacterium
CGTCAAGAAGCAGCTCGCGGCGCGGCCGAACGGCCGCTCGAGCGACTTCATCGCGCCCTCGACCGCGAACGGCTGCGCGATGGCCTGCGCGTACTGCTACGTGCCGCGGCGCAAGGGGTTCTCGAACCCGGTGACGGTGTTCGCCAACATCGAGCAGATCACCCGCTACCTCGAGCGCCACGTCGCGCGCCAGGGCGTCAAGACGGCGCCGGACCAGGTCGACCCGCTCGCCTGGGTGTACGACATCGGCGAGAACAGCGACTGCTCGCTCGACGCGCAGATCTCCGACAACGTCGCCGACCTCGTCGCGCTGTTCCGCCGGCTGCCGACGGCGAAGGCGTCGTTCGCCACGAAGCTCGTCCACCGCGACCTGCTCGACTGGGACCCCCAGGGCCGCACGCGCGTCCGCTTCTCGCTCATGCCCGACGCCGACAGCCGGCTGCTCGACGTACGCACCTCGCGCATCGCCGACCGGCTCGCCGCGATCGACGACTTCGTCGCCGCCGGGTACGAGGTGCACGTCAACCTCTCGCCGGTCGTCGTGCGCGACGGGTGGCTGGCCGACTGGGCGGCGCTGCTCGACGACCTCGCCGACGCCACCGGCCCGGCGTTCCAGGCGCAGGCGGCCGCCGAGGTCATCTTCCTCACCCACAACGAGCAGCTGCACGAGGTCAACCTCGGCTGGCACCCCAAGGCCGAGCAGCTGCTGTGGACGCCGGAGACGCAGCAGGTCAAGTGGAGTCAGACCGGTGGGCGCAACGTCCGCTACCGCAACGGGTTCAAGGGCGCCCGCGTGCGGGAGCTGACCGACCTCATCGCCGCGCGCACGCCCTGGTTGCGCGTGCGGTACGCGTTTTAGGAGGGTCGGGCCGTGCCGGAGCTGCCCGAGGTAGAAGCGCTCGCGGGGTTCCTGCGCGAGCGCGCGGTCGGCCGCGTGGTCGCGCGAGTGGACGTGCCGGGGATCCACGTCCTCAAGACGTACGACCCCCCGCCGACCGCGCTGGCGGGCCTGTCGGTCACGGACGTCGTCCGGCGCGGCAAGTTCTTCGACGTCGACTGCGACGGGCTCCACCTCGTCGTCCACCTGGCCCGCGCCGGGTGGCTGCAGTGGAAGGACGCGCTGCCGCCCGCGCCGCCGCGCCCCGGCAAGGGCCCGCTCGGGCTGCGCCTGCACCTCGATGACGGCTCCGGCTTCGACCTCACCGAGCAGGGCACGCAGAAGCGCCTCGCCGTGTATGTCGTCCGCGACCCGGCCGAGGTGCCCGGCATCGCGCGGCTCGGGATCGACCCGCTCGACCCGGCGTTCACGCCTGACGTGCTGGCCGGGCTGCTCGCCGGCGTGCGCGGCCAGGTCAAGGGCGTCCTCACCGACCAGAGCGTGCTCGCAGGGGTCGGCAACGCCTACAGCGACGAGGTGCTGTGGGAGATGCGCATGTCGCCGTACAAGTCGGCGGCGTCGCTCACCCCGGCGGACGTGGAGCGGCTGCACGCCGTCCTCGTCGGCACGCTGCGCGAGGCCGTCGGTCGCGCGGAGGGGCTGGCCGCCAAGGCGCTCAAGGCGGAGAAGAAGAGCGGCCTGCAGGTGCACGGCCGGGCCGGGCTGCCGTGCCCGCGCTGCGGCGACACCGTGCGCGAGGTGTCGTTCGCGACCAAGGCTTTGCAGTACTGCCCCACCTGCCAGACCGGCGGCAAGCCGTTGGCCGACCGGCGGCTGTCCCGGCTGCTCAAGTAGCGGCTGGTCCCCGGAGCTCCGGGGCGGTCACCGGGTCTCCCCGTCGCGCCGGTCGGCGCCGCCGGCAGACCGCTCGGCCCGGGCGAGCACGGAGCGCTGCTCGCGCTCGTCCTCGCCGTCGGCGGCGAGCTCCTCGGCCAGCTCGACGAGCGGGTGCGCGTGACCGACGTGAACGGGGTGCCCCGGCCGGCGCCGGACGACGAACCGGCGCAGCAGCGGCCACGCCAGCACCAGCGCGATGACGACGTAGATGCCGATCGCGAGCGGGGTGTCGACGAGGCCGGTGAGGTCGCCGTCGCTGATCTGCAGCGCCCGGCGCAGCTGCAGCTCCGCTCGCGGCCCGAGGATGACGCCGATGATGAGCGGGAGGACCGGCAACCCGAAGCGACGCATCGCGAAGCCCAACAGCCCGAGGACGAACAGCAGCAGCAGGTCGAAGTACTGCGCGTTCACGGCGTACGCGCCGAGGCTGGCGAAGAACAGGATCCCCGCGTAGAGGTACGGCCGGGGGACGCGCAGCAGCTTCGCCCAGACCGGCGCGAGCGGCAGGTTGAGCACGAGCAGCAGCGCGTTGCCGATGAACAGGCTCGCGATCATGCCCCAGACCAGCTCGGGCTCCCGGCTGAACAGCTGCGGCCCGGGCTGGATGCCGAACTGCTGGAAGGCCGCGAGCATGACCGCCGCGGTCGCCGATACCGGCAGGCCGAGCGCGAGCATCGGCACCAGCGTGCCGGCGGCGGAGGCGTTGTTGGTCGCCTCGGGCCCCGCGACCCCCTCGATCGCACCGTGCCCGAACTCCTCGGGGTGCTTGGAGAGCTTCTTCTCCGTCACGTACGACAGGAAGGTGGGGATCTCGGCGCCGCCGGCGGGCAGCGCGCCGAACGGGAAGCCGAAGGCGGTGCCGCGCAGCCAGGGCCGCCAGGACCGCGAGAGGTCCTCGCGGGACAGCCACGCGCGCCCGACCGGGATGATCTGCGCGGGAGTGCGGCGCAGGTGCGCGGCGACCCAGAGCGCCTCGCCGACGGCGAAGATGCCCACGGCGACGACGACGACGTCGATGCCGTCGGCGAGCAGCGGGATCCCGAACGTGAGGCGCTGCTGCCCGGTGGTCTGGTCGATGCCGATGAGGCCGATGCCGAGCCCGAGGCCGAGCGCCGCGAAGCCGCGCACCCGGGACGCGCCGAGCACCGCGGTGACGGAGACGAACGCGAGCACCATGATCGCGAAATAGTCGGGCGCGCCGATCTGCACGGCCACCCTGACGACGAGCGGCGCGACGAGGACGAGCAGCGCCGTGCCGAGGGTGCCGGCGACGAACGAGCCGATCGCGGCGGTGGCGAGCGCCTGCGACGCCCGCCCGGACCGCGCCATCTTGTTGCCCTCGATCGCGGTCACCACCGACGCGCTCTCACCGGGCGTGTTGAGCAGGATCGAGGTCGTGGAGCCGCCGTACATGCCGCCGTAGAAGATCCCGGCGAACATGATGAACGCGCTGGTGGGGTCCTCGATCCCGGCGGCGAGCGGCAGCAGCAGGGCGATGCTCATCG
>JALYNK010000279.1 GCA_030773235.1 Actinomycetota bacterium
CCTCACCGACGTCGTCGGCCTGCACCGCGCCGCCGGGCTCGGGCTGCACGCCGTCGTCGCGCCCGACGCCGGCGAGACGGTCGGCGTCAACGACCGCGCGCAGCTCGCCGACGCCGCCCGCCTGCTACGCGACCGCCTGGTGCGCGAGCACATGCGGGCCGGCGTCGCGGTGCTCGACCCTGCGACGACGTGGGTCGACGTCGACGTCGTCCTCGAGCCGGACTGCACCCTGCGCCCCGGTGTGCAGCTGCACGCGGGGACCACCGTGCGGCGCGGGGCCGTCGTCGGGCCCGACACGACTCTCACGGCGTGCGAGGTCGGGGAGGCGGCGAGCGTCGTGCGCACCCACGGTGAGCGCGCCGTCGTCGGGCCGCGCGCCACCGTCGGGCCGTTCAGCTACCTGCGCCCGGGCGCGGTGCTCGCCGAGGACACCAAGGTCGGCGCGTACGTCGAGGTGAAGGGCAGCCGGATCGGCGCGGGCAGCAAGGTGCCGCACCTGGCGTACGTCGGCGACGCCGAGATCGGGGAGCGCAGCAACGTCGGCGCCGGCACGATCTTCGTCAACTACGACGGGCGCGACAAGCACCGCACGACGGTCGGGGACGACGTCCGGATCGGCAGCAACAACAGTCTCGTCGCGCCGCTCGTCGTGCACGACGGCGCCTACACCGCGGCCGGGTCGACGCTGACCCGGGACGTGCCGGCGGGCGCGCTCGGGGTGGGGCGCGCTCCGCAGCGGGTCGTCGCCGGCTGGGCAGCCCGCCGCCGGAGCACCGGCACGAGCAGCGAGGAGCGACCGACGTCGTGAAGGGCCTGGAGATCCGGAGCTCCAAGAGCCTGCTGCTGTTCAGCGGGCGCGCCTATCCGCAGCTCGCGGAGGAGGTGGCCAGCGGGCTCGACGTGCAGATCGTCCCGACCAGCGCGTACGACTTCGCCAACGGCGAGATCTTCGTGCGCTTCGAGGAGTCGGTGCGCGGCAGCGACGCCTTTGTCCTGCAGAGCCACACCGTGCCCGTCAACACGTGGCTCATGGAGCAGCTGCTCATGGTCGACGCGCTGAAGCGGGCGAGCGCCAAGCGGATCACCGTGGTCCTGCCCTTCTACCCGTACGCCCGGCAGGACAAGAAGCACCGCGGCCGGGAGCCGATCAGCGCGCGGCTCGTCGCCGACCTCTTCCGCACCGCCGGGGCCGACCGGCTCATGACCGTCGACCTCCACACGGCGCAGATCCAGGGGTTCTTCGACGGTCCCGTGGACCACCTGTTCGCGCTGCCCCTGCTCGCCGAGCACGTCGAGGAGCGCTGGGGCGACTCCGACCTCGTCGTCGTGTCGCCCGACGCCGGTCGGGTGCGGGTCGCCGAGCGGTGGACCGACCGCCTGAGCTGCGGCCTCGCGATCATCCACAAGCGCCGCGACCCGCGCGTCCCCAACGAGGTCAAGGTCGGCGAGGTCGTCGGCGACGTGCGCGGCAAGACCTGTCTCCTCGTCGACGACATGATCGACACCGGCGGCACGATCACCAAGGCCGCCGATCTGCTGTTCGACAACGGCGCCGCCGACGTGGTCGTCACCGCGACGCACGGCGTGCTGTCCGGGCCGGCCGTCGACCGCCTCAAGAACAGCCGCATCAGCTCGGTCGTCGTGACCAACACGCTGCCCATCGACGACGCGCGGCGCTTCGACAAGCTCACCGTGCTGTCCATCGCCCCGCTGCTGGCCAGGGCCATGCGTGAGGTGTTCGAGGACGGGTCCGTGACCAGCATGTTCAACGGCGACAGCTGACCTCGCGGCCACCCCGCTAGACTCCCGCCTCGCGCGCTCGCGCTCGATCCCGCTCTTCCCAGGAGTTCTGCCGTGTCCGAGGTCCGCATCGCCGCCGAGACGCGCACCGAGCTCGGCAAGGGCGCCGCCCGCCGCGTGCGCCGCGCCGCTCAGGTGCCCGCCGTCCTGTACGGCCACGGCCAGGCCCCGCGGCATCTCGCGCTGCCCGGCCACGAGCTCATGCTGGCGCTCAAGCACGACCCGAACGTGCTGCTCACGCTGGTCACCGACGCCGGCGACCAGCTGGCGCTGCCCCGCAGCGTCGTCCGCGACCCGATCAAGGGCCATCTCGAGCACCTCGACCTCATCGCGGTCGACCGCGGCGAGCGGGTGACCGTGGACGTCCCGGTCGTGCTGACCGGCGACGCGGAGTCCGGCGTCCTCGTCGAGCAGCAGGCGACCACCGTGACCGTCGAGGCCGAGGCGACCCACCTGCCCGAGTCGCTCGAGGTGTCGCTCGAGGGGCTGTCCGTCGGTGAGGGCGTCGCGGCCGGCGCGGTCGGCCTGCCCGAGGGCGTCACGCTCGCCCAGGACGCCGAGCAGATCGTCGTGCAGGGCCTCGCGCAGCCCACCGAGGAGCAGGTCGACGCCGACCTCGCCGCCACGGAGCAGGAGCTCGGCGCCGGCGCCGCGGGTGTGGAGAGCGTGATCGAGGGCACCGCCACGGAGGGCGCGGACATCGACGGCGGCGCCGGGATCGGCGACGCGGTGCCCGAGACCGAGGCACCCGCCACCGACGGCCCCGCCTAGTCCTGCGGCCCGGCCCGGTCCCGCGCCCTCCTCGCCGTGGCGGACGACGTCTGGCTGGTCGTCGGCCTCGGCAATCCCGGGCCGTCCTACGCCGGCAACCGGCACAACGCCGGCTTCCTCGTCGCCGACCTGCTCGCGGAGCGCGCCGGCGGGCGGTGGAAGGCGCACAAGGGCCGCGCCGACGTCGTCGAGGGGCGGCTCGCGGGCGCACGGGCGGTCCTCGCCAAGCCGAAGTCGTACATGAACGAGAGCGGGGGACCTGCGGTCTCGGTCGCCCGGTTCTTCGGTGTGCCGCCCGAGCGCCTGGTGGTCGTGCACGACGAGCTCGACATCCCGTACGGCGCGGTGCGGCTCAAGCTCGGCGGTGGCGACAACGGGCACAACGGGCTGCGCTCGATCACCAAGGCGCTCGGCACCCGCGACTACCTGCGTGTGCGGTTCGGCATCGGCCGCCCGCCCGGGCGGCAGGACCCGGCTGACTTCGTGCTGCGGGACTTCGCGCCGGCCGAGCGCAAGGAGCTGCCGTTCCACGTCGACCGTGCGGCCGACGCGGTGGAGGCCCTGCTCACCGGGCCGCTCGAGGCGGCGCAGAACACGTTCCACCCGGCCCTGTGAGCATTTTCCGCTCACAAGAGAACTCAGCATGTCGGGTACGAGCAGCGCGCTCGTCTGCTACGACAACCTCCTGACCGGACGGCGCTAGG
>JALYNK010000280.1 GCA_030773235.1 Actinomycetota bacterium
GCGAGCTCGAGCACGAGCTTCCCCCCGTCGACGAGCGCACCTGTCGGCGCGACCTATCGCCACGATACATCGCCTGGAGCGGTCGCCCGAGCAGCGGCGCGGGTCCGACCGGTCGTACCGTGCGCGCGTGCGCGAGCCCCCGGCTGCCCCTCCGCCGCCGGTACGGCGCGCGCCACCGGCGCCCGGCATCCCGCGCCGGCGCGACCTCGTCGACCACGCGCTCGCCCGTCGGGCGCTGCTGGAGGACCTGCGGTGCGGACGGGTCAGCCGGTTCGAGGCGTGCGACGCCTCGCCGTACCTGCAGCGAGCCGCCCGCGAGCGGGGTGCCCGCACCGCTCGTCCCTGCCCGCTGTGCCCGGGAGAGCCGCTGCGGGAGGTGTCCTGGGTGTACGGCGACGCCCTCGGCGACGGCAGCGGCACGGCACGCTCGTCCCGAGGTGTGGACCTGCTCGCCCGCACCCGGCCGGACTTCGCGGTGTACGAGGTGGAGGTCTGCCTGCGCTGCGGCTGGAACCACCTCGTCCGGACCTACCGCACCGGCACGCCCGGCGCTCCGGCCGCCCGCCCGAGCAGGGACCACGACTGAGCCCGAGCCGCGCCCGGGGAGCAGCGTGTGACACGGGTCGCACCTGCCCGCCGCCGTCCCTGTCCCGGTCGGGAACTCGGTGACACTGGTCGGATGCGGCGATTGCTGACGCGACTGCGGTCGGTGCGGTGGCGGCGCGTCCTGCTCTTCGGCGGCGCCGCGTCCGTCGCGGCGCTCCTCGTGCTGTTCGGCGTCGCCTACGCCCTGGTCGACGTGCCGCCGGCGCGCGACGCGGTGCGGGAGCAGGCCACGCTCATCAGGTACGCGGGCGGCGAGGACCTGGCTCGGCTCGGCACCAACCGCACGCTGGTCACGCTCGGCCAGATCAGCGACCCCGCGCAGAAGGCGGTGCTCGCCGCCGAGGACCGCGGCTTCTACACCGAGCCCGGCATCAGCCCGAAGGGCATCGCCCGCGCGCTGTTCACCAACGTGCGCGGCGGCGGCGTGCAGCAGGGCGGCTCCACCATCACGCAGCAGTACGTGAAGAACGCCTCGCTCACCTCCGAGCGCACGTACAGCCGCAAGGTGCAGGAGGTGTTCATCGCGCTCAAGATGACGCGCGAGCGCACCAAGGAGCAGATCCTCCAGGACTACCTCAACAGCATCTACTTCGGTCGCGGCGCGTACGGCATCGAGGCGGCGAGCAAGGCCTACTTCGGGCCCGACGCGAGCGCCCGCACGCTCACCGCGGCGCAGGGCGCCGTGCTCGCCGCGAGCATCCGCTCGCCCGCCGCCTACGACCCCGCCCGGCACCCGGAGCGCGCGCGGGAGCGTTTCGCGTATGTCCTGGACGGCATGGTCGGCGAGGGCTGGCTGAGCCCGGAGCAGCGGGCGGCGGCGAAGTACCCCAAGGTGCTGGCGAAGCAGCCCTCGGCCCCCGACCTCTCCGGGCCGGCCGGGCACGTGGTCGCCGCCGTGCGCGCCGAGCTCGAGGCGCAGGGCTACGCCGACAGCGACCTGTCGGGCGGCGGCATCACGGTGACCACGACGCTCGACAAGGCGGCGCAGGCCGCCGCCGTCGAGGCCGTGCAGGAGATCACCGGCGACGACACCAGCGGCAAGGGCCTGCAGGGCGCGCTCGTCGCGGTCGAGCCGGGCACCGGTCGGGTCGTGGCGTACTACGGCGGCGCGAACGGCGGCGGCATCGACTACGCCGGCGAGGCGGCCCGTCAGCCCGGCTCGTCGTTCAAGCCGTACGTCCTCGCCACCGGGCTGCGCCAGGGCATCCCGATGCGCCGGCTCTTCGACGGCAACAGCCCCAAGGATGTCCCGGGCCTCGCCCGGCCGATCCGCAACTTCGGCGAGCGCGACTTCAGTCCCGTCGACCTCGTCACCGCGACCGCGAACAGCGTCAACACCGCCTACTTCGAGCTCGGCCTCGAGGTCGGGCCCGGGCAGGTGGCGGACACCGCGCACGCGGCCGGCATCCCCGAGAGCGTGCGCCTCGCGGACGCCGGGACCGGACGCACGAGCGGCGGCATCGCCCTCGGCACCTACGAGGTCCGGGTCCTCGACCAGGCGGTCGGCTTCGCCACCTTCGCCGACGGCGGCACCGCAGCCGTGCCGCACCTCGTGCAGAAGATCAACCGGGGCAGCCGCGCGATCTACAGCGCGAAGGTCGAGACGTCCCGGGCGTTCGGCGAGGACGTCGCCGCGGACGCCACGTACGCCATGCAGCAGGTGGTCGCGCGCGGCTCGGGCGTCCGCGCGCAGCTCGAGGGCGCCCGCCCCGCGGCCGGCAAGACCGGGACGACTACGGACAACACGAACCTCTGGTTCGCCGGCTACACGCCGCAGCTGTCGGCGGCCGTCTGGTTCGGGTACGGCACGCCGAAGCCGATCCGGGTCCGGGGCGTCACCGAGGCGACGGGCGGCTCCATCGGCGCCGGGGTCTGGAAGCAGTTCATGGACGCCGCCCTCGAGGGCGAGCCCGTCGAGCAGTTCCCCGAGCGCGCCTACGTCGGCGGGCGTCCCGCGGCTCCGCCGGTGGCCGTCGCGCCGCCGCCGCGCGCCGTGCCCGCGCCGATCGTCCCGCCGGTGGCACCCGCACCGCGGACGACGAGGGCGGTGCCGCGCACCACCGCGCCGACGACCACGCGACCGGCCCCCACCACGACCTCGCCCAGGCCCACGCGGTCGCGTACGACCGCGCCGTCGACGACGGCGCCGACCCGGACCGCGACCCCGCGGCCGACCACCGCGACCCCGACGCGGAGCAGCGCCGCACCGGCCAGCCCCCGCGCCCGGACCTCGAGCGCAGCCGCGGCCCCGGACGGAGCGGACGCGCCATCGCGCTGACCGGCAGCGGGCACGTGCGGGACGCTCCCGGGGCGGTGCTCCCGTCGCGCGACGACCCGGTCGTCGCGGGTGCGGCGCAGGTCGTCGGCGGGCCCCTGGGCCGGCACGCCCGCCTGAGCCCGCGCCGCTGGTCGCCGGTGCGCTGGGTCGTCGTGCTGACGCTCCTCGCCAGCGCCCTGGGCTTCTGGCAGAAGGCGCCGTGCCGGGTCCACGCCTGGGCGGACGAGTACCAGTACACCCGGCTCTGCTACACCGACGTCCTCGCCCTCTACTACAGCGAGCGGCTGGACGCGGGCGCGACGCCGTACCTCGAGCACCCGGTCGAGTACCCCGTGCTCATCGGCGGAGCGATGGCGGCCGCCGCCGGGCTCGCCGACGGCCTCGCGTCG